>JAAYST010000016.1 GCA_012518265.1 Candidatus Methanofrustulum fimipullorum
AAAAACAAAAAAAGAAAAACAAAAAAAAGAGAAAAGATTACAAATTATTCAATTATCTTTATTCTCTTTAGGATTTAACGATTTTGCGATAAAAAAATTAGTAATATAACCAATTAAAAAGCTTACTCCGCAAACAGATAATACATAAATGAATCTTTCTTTAGAGTAAGGTGCATTTTCGATTAGCAAATCCGAACGTTTTATATAAATTAAAAACAAAAACCAAAAAACCGATATAAAAATACCCGCAATAGTCAAATGTTTTGTTTTGTTATTCAAATTATGTGAATTTAAATGTTTTTTGTCATAAAAAAGCGACGATGCAAAAATAAAAGAAAGTAATGCTAAGTGGAGGAAATAATAAAAAGACGACTCATCGCTTAAAGAAATATAAATACAAAGACATAAAACGAAAAATATAATTACTGTAAACATTTTAAAAAAATTTTTTAATAAATTCATAGAAATCATGCTTTGAAATTTAATTAAAATCCATAAAATTTTTCAATTATCAAAATCTATAAAACGTAATACAGTCTGCTCAGCTTCTGTTCTGGAAATTAAATCGTTTTTATTTTTAAAAGGTCTTTTTATAAAAATCTCATCCGCTGTTTTGTCGCTTAAAAACGGGAGTGAACGAATCATTTCCCTTGAAGCCGTATTTATATTAAGCGGAACGGGGACTCCGGAAATTGAGCGATAGCCGTAGCCTGTTACTGCTACGTCTTTGAAAGTTCCGGGCGGAATTGTGCCGGGAGTTCCGATTAAAAGAGGATATGTACCAAACTGCCTTCCGAAAGAAATTTTCCCGGTTTCAAACGATTTTGAATCTTCTGTTTGTTCAAAATAAACGTCTTTTAAAATCGTTCCGACAGGAACGATTTTTTGAAGCATGGGCATATCGATATTCTTTCTCACGTTTTCTTTATAATTATGAAATTGTTTTTGAGAAACGGGTGATTTAAAATCTATTGAAGAGAGTTTCGTTCCTTTAAAAACGATCGCTTGGCGAATGTTTATGCGTCTTAGATATAAATCGCTTTTAAGAATGTTTTCCAAAAAATCATAGTTTAATTGAAGTGTATTTTTTGATTCCCCTAAAAGTCCGTGAACGAAATTAACACCGGGTAAAATTTCAGGCATTCCGTTTTCGCCGCGTTTCTTTCCGACCGAGTTTACAATAGAAATTGCTTCAAACGCGTCTTGTGCACTTGCTTTTAAATCGTTGTTCAAAATCACTTTCGGATCAACGCTTTCGATTCCCATTGCAATTACATCGCCCGGCGTGTGATATTTAATTATCGTTTTTAAAATTTCAAGTGATTCCGACGGATATTCCGATATTGTTTTAGGATTTCCGTTATCCATATGAAGCGTTTTCAGATTTGGTGCAACCGCTCTAATTTTTGAATAAAGCTCTTCGATTGCGGCAGGGTTTGGAATAAAAGTATTGTTTCCTGTTTCAAATCCTCCAAACGCAAACAAATCCGGTTGTCTTCCGATTCTGAAACGAACTGCTCCGTGTTTGTAAAGGCTTGAAATTTCCAAAACAATATCTGAAATTTTTCTGAATTCAGGATGACCGTACATAGGTTCCGTACAAAAAGAACACGCCGTCTTTTGACCACAACCCCTATACGTTTCGATTTCACATAAAATATTAGGGAATTGGGGATGCTTAGTTATAATAAACGCACCCGATTTTCCCCAAACGGCAATTTCATCGTTCGTTCTGAACCTGTGATTCAGATTTGAAATTCTGTCTTTTGAAAGAAGATTAAATTTACCGTGTGATTCATAAAAAATGTCGAACACGAAACTTTCAATATCTTTTGTAGATAAAAAAACATCATTTTCCAAATTTGGAATGTTTTGAGCTTTTGTTCCACCCTCCAAAGAATAACCGAAACGAACAGGACCTCCCAATATTTTAATTCCGGAAGATATTTTGAAAATCGATACGATTTCATCCGACGTAATCGGGGAATAGCCTAAATATTTTCCGGGAACCGTCATTCCCGAAACGATTACAACGACTTCAGATTTTTTTATTGCATTTGATATATTAACCGCCGATTTTGAGTCGGTACTGCGTATTTGATCGATTGTAAAATAATGGATATTGTCAGGAGAAATGCCGCGATTTACAAAAGCTCCCGCAATATAGCGCGGATAAGGAGAAATGTAGGGCGGAACTCCGAAACAGGCAGGCTCGTCCACATATCCGTCAATAATTACAACATTCATAAAATCACATCAATAATCACAATCAATAATTACAATAAGCAATCACAAT
>JAAYST010000094.1 GCA_012518265.1 Candidatus Methanofrustulum fimipullorum
AACAATAATAAGAATTATAATAACAATAAAAATTATAATAATAGTAATAATAAAACGGAAGATATAAAAATCTCTGTTTTAACATCTGATAAAGAAGTTTCTGTTTTTAATTTAAGTGAAGTTTCAAGTTTTAAGTTTGAAGACGCAAATAAAAATGATGCTTTAATGAGAGCTTTGCTACTTTTGGATGCCGAAACTGATGCAAGGAATAAAAAAACTGTTTTAGTTAAAATCGAAGGCGAGAGTGAGGGAGGAGAAGAGAGCGAGGACAAAGGAGAAAGGGAGCGTATGATTAAACTTTCGTATGTTTTGGGAGCTCCTGTTTGGAAAACGACTTACAGATTGATTTTAGAAAACGAAAATGCAGCCTTTCAGGCGTGGGCAATCGTTGACAATTCCACAAATCTTGATTGGAAAGATATAAAATCAAATTTGGTTACGGGAAAGCCGGTTTCGTTTAGACAAAAATTGTATGGACCGTTTTACGTTGTACGACCTGAAATTCCTTTGCCGATTGAAGGAGCGGCTACGTTGGAAATGTATGAGTCGGCCAAGTATGATTCCGCCAAACCTAAGATGGCGGCCGGGTTCAGACGAGCGGAAATGCCTGATCCACCTTATATTGAGGATACGGATTACGGACTCACGTTTGGAAATGCCGGACCCTCTCGCTTTTTAAGCGAGGATGTTTTTTCTTCGGAAGCTTCGGTGAAAGCTGACGCAAAATTTGTATTTACGCCCTCCGACCCTGTTTCTATCGACAGACAAAAAAGTATAATGTTGCCTCTTAAAGTCATGACAATTCCTGCAAAAAAAATGACTGTATTTTCAGATCTCGACGACTATGATAGGGAAAACCCGAAACTTTGTGTAGAGCTTACAAACACGTCCGGAATAAATTTGCCGGCCGGTGCAATTACACTCTACGATGACGGTTATTCCGGGGATTCGATGATTAAATTTTTGCCAAAAGATGAAAAACGTCTTATTTCATACGGTGACGATTTGTTACTTAGCGCTTTTTGTGAAGATATAAAATCAAGTGAAACTATTTTGAAATTAAGTGCAAACGACGGCGTTTTAAAAGTGGAAATTAAACGAAACGACACCGCGACATATGTATTTGAAAGTTCCGATCAAAAGATTCGAACCGTTATTTTGGAGCATCCGATAAATCATAATGCGGAATTGTACAATACTGCAAAACCGATTGAGAAAACGTCTAAACATTATAGGTTTGAAGTAGAAATTCCACCGCTTTCTTCAACAACTTTTAAAGTTACCGAAAGCGAGGTCGTTTACGAGCGATACAGTCTGCTTGACATGAAAAATTTGGACAAAAATGTTTTGGAGTATGTGAAAAACGGAAAAGCTCCTTTGGAAATTAGCGACACATTTAAAAATATTGCTTACAGACAAAGAAATGTAGACGAAATTTCTAAAAAACTCCAAGAATTTAATTCACAATTGAAAAAGTTGGAAAGCGAACAGGAACGCGTACGCAAAAACATGGAAGTTCTAGCAGGCACAAAAGAAGTTTCGAATTTTACGAAAAAACTTTTAGAACTCGAAGAGAAAATAATTTTGACCATTAAAGAAATAGAAGAAACGGAAAACAAACGATATTTAGCTGAAAAAGAATTTGAAGCGTTTTTAAGAAATATAGAATTTTAATATAGTTTTTAAATCTAAATTTATATTTTAAATCTAAATTTAAAATATTTTATATTTTACGATAATATTTGCTACATTTAAAATATTTTATAATTGTTTATTTTTATACGGAGAAAATTTGCGTGGAAACTTTAGATTTATTGGTAATTCTTTTAGTTGTAGCTATTGCGGGGATTGTTTTAAATTTCATTTTGATTCTTTTTTTGTTGGGAAGAAAAGGCGGTTCGTCTCAAAACATTTCCGAGTTGAAGTTTCAAATGGAACAAAATATGAGAGACGAGATGCAAAGGAGCAGAACCGAACTCGATCAGTCGCTTTCTACTACTCGAATAGAACTTAGGGAAACTTTGCAGTCTATGAGCCAAATTCAAACTGCTCAGTTGGAAAGTTTTGAAATGAAACAAAATGAGCTTAATAAAGAAACCGGAGTCCAGATGGATGCAATTCGAAATACTATGGAAAGAAAAATTGGGGAATTGCAGGAATCAAATGATAAAAAACTGGATGAAATTAAAATTGTTGTGGACGATAAACTCAAAGAAAGCGTTGAAAACAGGTTTAACGAATCGTTTAAAGGAATTAGCGACAGACTCGACCAAGTTCACCAAGGGCTTGGTGAAATGCAAAAATTGGCAACCGGTGTCGGTGATTTGAAAAAAGTACTCTCAAATGTTAAAACTAGAGGAAATTTAGGGGAAATGCAACTTGAAAATATTTTAAACGATTCCTTAGCGCCTGAGCAGTTTGAAAAAAATGCCGCTACAGTTAAAGGAAGTTTAAATAGAGTCGAGTTTGCAATAAAACTTCCGGGAAAAGAGCAGAATGAAAACATATTGCTCCCTATTGATTCGAAATTTCCGATCGAATCTTACGAAAGGCTTCTTGATGCTTATGAGGAAGGTGATTCCGCAAAAATTGAAAGTTATAAAAAAGAGCTTGAAAGGTCTGCTAAAAACAATGCAAAAGATATTAATTCAAAATATATAAATCCGCCATATACGACAGATTTCGGAATTATGTTTATCCCGACAGAAGGTCTTTATGCCGAAATTTTAAGAATTCCGGGACTTTTTGAACAAATACAAAGAGAATACAAAGTAACGATTGTGGGCCCTGTGAATTTAATGGCGTTTTTAAACAGCCTTCAAATGGGATTTAGAACGCTTGCTGTTGAAAAAAGGTCGAGTGAAGTTTGGGAACTTTTGGGAAGTATTAAAACCGAATTTGAAAAATTCGGGGATGTTTTAGAAAAAACGCAGAAAAAAATTGACGAAGCTTCAAGGACACTCGGAACTGCCGATGTAAGAACAAGAGCAATTAACAGAAAATTAAGGGGTGTCGAAGAAATAACATCAAGCAACGCACAAAGAATTCTTTGGGGCGATTACGATTTTAATTACGAAGATTATGCCGATTTAGAAAATAATTGAGAAACTGCAGAAAGCTTTAAGTTTAGAATAATGAATATAACAAAGAAGTATGATAATGAATTATAATAACTCTGATAATTCTAATAATTCCAATAATTCCAACTACTCTAACAGAACCGTAACAATTTTTGATACGACTCTTCGTGACGGCGAACAAACGCCGGGTGTCAGTTTGACTACTGACGATAAAATTGAAATTGCGTATCAGTTGGATAAGTTAGGTGTAGATTACATTGAAGCGGGATTTCCTCATTCGTCGCTGGGAGATTTTGATGCTGTCAAAAAAATATCTGAAATGAATTTGAACGCGTCCGTTTGCGGTTTGGCAAGAGCGGTAAAAAAAGACGTCGATGCGTGTATTGAATGCGACGTTGATTTGATCCATACTTTTGTTCCTACTTCCGAAATTCAAAGAAAGGCAACAGTTAAAAAGTCGATTGACGAGTTGTCGGAAATCGTAATCGATGTTTTGGAATATATAAATGATCACGGAATCAAATGTATGTTTTCTCCGATGGATGCGACAAGAACCGATATGAACGATTTGTTAAAAATCGTAAACGTTGCCGAGTCGGCGGGAGCCGATATTATAAATATTCCGGACACGGTAGGAATAATTAAACCGTCTTCTTTTTACGAATTTATAAAAACTATAAAAGAAAATCAAAAATCGAATATTCCGCTAGCAGTACATTGCCACAACGATTTCGGGCTTGCTGCTGCAAATTCTTTAATGGCTTTTGAAGCGGGAGCGGACCAAATTCAAGTAACAGTAAACGGAATCGGAGAGCGTGCAGGAAACGCATCGCTTCCTGATGTCGTAATGTCGCTTAAATCTTTGTACGGCGCAAATACGAATATAAAGACGGAGTATTTAACGGAAACATCAAAACTCGTTGAGAAAAAAACGGGAATCCGGATTATGTCGACAACTCCGATCGTTGGGAAAAATGCGTTTTCACACGAATCGGGAATTCATGCGCAAGGCGTTTTGATTGATTCAGAAACTTTTGAACCCGGTTTAATGACACCCGAAATGGTTGGACAAAAAAGACATATCGTTTTAGGAAAGCATACCGGACGGTTTTCAGTTAAATCGGTTCTTGAAAACTCAAACCTGGAGCCTACCGATTCTCAAATAAACGAAATAATGGAAAAAATAAAGGAAATCGGGGACAAAGGAAGAAAAGTAACGGATGCGGATCTTTTTGCTATTGCGTCTGTTGTAATGGAAAAAAGAGAAATCTCAAAAGTCATCGATTTAAAAGAAGTGTCGGTTATGACAGGAAATGTTTTAACCCCGACCGCCGTTATAAAAGCGGAAGTAAACGGAAAAGAAAAGATTGCTGCAAAACCGGGAGTAGGGCCAGTCGATGCCGCATTAAAAGCTGTAGAAGAGATTGCAGGCGCTTCCAAATTTAAAATTAAGGAATTCAACATAGAAGCAATATCCGGAGGGTCAGACGCCCTTGCAAACGTAACGATAGTGGTGCAGGACGAAAACGGAAGGAATATTACTGCAATGTCTGCAAACGCCGATATAGTTTTAGCATCGGTCGAAGCATTAGTTTATGCTATGAACGTTTTGGCAGGAATCGAAAAAACATAAATAATATAGAATTAAACATAAAGGATTTATAAAAATGCGTGTTATAATTATAGGCGGTTTTTTAGGAAGCGGGAAAACGACAACGATTCTTAAACTTGCAAAACACATTGCAAAAAAAGGTCAAAAAACCGCAATCATTGTAAACGAAATAGGCGAAATCGGAATCGACGGAGAAGTTTTAAAAACGTCCGGAATTGAAACAAAGGAGTTAACGGAAGGTTGTATTTGTTGCACATTGAAATATACTATGGAAGCAACCGTTCACGAAATCAATAAATTTTACGAACCGGACGTTTTATTGATTGAGCCTACCGGTGTTGCAATTCCTGAACAGATTCGAGAAGAACTTGCAACTATTAACATTCCGATGGTTTTTTCACCGATTTTAACGATTATAGACTCGTACAGATTCCGTGCCGAAATAAAACAAGTTCCGGAATTTATTGCGGCTCAATTAAGAGGTGCCGACATATTAGCAATAAATAAAATAGATTTGGTAAACGAAGAAGAAATAAAAAATGTTGAAAACTTTTTAAACGGAATTAATCCGAAAGCTGAAAAAATTAAGATTTCAGCAAATAGTGAAGACGACATAGATTTGTTATATAAAAAGCTTGTCTTAAATAGCGATTACGATGACGAATTAAAAATTTCAAATAAGCAAAGAAAAATAGAAAATTCTGCCGAATTTTCAAACGTTTCAACATGTGCCGGAATTTATGAAATTGAAGAAAGTATGACGGTCGGAAAAGCAAACAGACTTTTAAATGACATAATGAACGGCGCTCATAAAAGTTTAATAAATATAAACAATTCATTTGTCGGTCATATAAAAATCGCAATGCCTATAAATGAAAAAGATACCCTTGTAAAAATCAGTCTTACAGGAGCAGAAGAAGAACCCGTTTCCGAAAACGTTTCTATTGAAAGAAATGAAAATGAAGAACGGAAAAAAAATGAAGAACAGAAAGAAAACGTAAAACCGAAAAAAGGTTTGGAATTATACTACATGGCCGCCGTTACAAACGTTCCTCAAAAGAAACTTGAAAATATTCTTAAAAATTCAATAGAACTTTATTTGGAATCGTATACAAAAATATATAAAAAGGTTGAAACGAATAAAAAACCCGAACCGAAAATCTTTGAGCTTTAACGTAAATCTTAAGATAATAACTATATAGCTATAAAAATTTATAAAGAACCTATAATTATTAATAGTTCCTAAAACCTGAATATAGACTTTGAGGTGTGTTGTAAAATGAATACATGTCCAATATTGCCTGACGTTCAGGCAAGCAAACCGGCTGTTCCTATCAGTTTGACGAGAGTCGGTGTAACTGATGTAAAAAAATTGGTTCGCGTTCAAAAAGATGGAAAAAAACCTATAGTGTTGACAGGAATTTTTGATATTTTCGTTGATCTGCCATCTGATCGAAAGGGGGCGAATTTGTCAAGAAATTTTGAAGCAATTGACGAGACTTTGAATAAAATATTTGAGTTGCCCACTTATCACATTGAAGACCTTTGCAGCGATGTTGCGGAAAATCTTCTTGAAAGGCATGAATATGCAAAACATGCGGAAGTCAGAATGAAAAGCGAGTATGTTTTGAAAAAGAAAGCACCTGCAAGCAAAATAGCAGGTCATCAATTTGTAGATATTTTTGCAGAAGCCGTTGCAGAAAGAAACGATGTTAACGGAACTGATATAAGTGTCAAAAAAATGATAGGTGCCGAAGTTACCGGAATTACTGCATGCCCTTGCGCTCAATCCATTATGACTGAAACGGCTGAAAAAGAACTTTTGAATTTGGGAGTTGATGAAAAAACTGTTCAGCTCTTTTTACAAAGAGTTCCGATGGCAACTCACAACCAAAGAGGACGCGGAATAATTTCTATAAAAACCGCAGATACAAAACACATATCACTCAGCACTATAATTGAAATTATAGAAGAGTCGATGAGCTCAAACATTTTTGAAGTTTTGAAAAGAGCCGACGAAAAAATCGTAGTTGAAAAAGCACACAGAAACCCCAAATTTGTAGAAGATTGTGTAAGAACTATGGCTCAAAAAGTAATTGAAAAATTCCCGGATATTTCAGACGACTCAATAGTTACGATTAAACAAATAAATGAAGAAAGTATCCATAAACACAACGCATTTGCGGAAAGAGTTACAACTATCGGAGAAATTAAAGAAGAATTAAATAATAATTCCAATTGAATAAAAAAATAAAATGTAAGATAAAATATAAAATAAACTAAATAAATCAAAACTGGTGTTTTTATTATGGTTTCGGAAAAGAAAACTAAAGAGGAAATCGAAGCTTTCGATAAAAACGGCGACGAGTTAAAAATCGGTTCGATCGTAATTTACCCAAATACCGCTACAACGGGGACAGTTACGGAAATTATGAAAGACGACGAAGGAACTTGGGCTTTTATCGACACAACAAAACTGTTTTACAGAACGGAACAACTTGAAAAGATCGACCAACTCCCCGAAAAAGAAATAAGAAAGAGAGACTTCGAAAAAGATATAAAAGAAAAGCTCGACATACACAAAGAAGCTGTTCAGGCATTTACACTTGAAAATGTAGGTGAACCGGGCGGAGCAGGTTAAATAAACCGTAAACCGATAACAAATGATATAAATTTTTGATTGCATTTTAAAACAATAATTTATATCATTTTTTATAATTTTTTATAAAAATTGTAAAAAATTATAAAAATTCTCTGCGTTCGATAATACTTTTAAATAAACCGGGTTCCGGCATTTCGTGAAAAGATGCACAAAAAATATATCCTTCACCCACTTTTTTATTGAAAAACAGCAATTTTTTTGAATCGTCGTCTTTCGTAATAATTTTATTTAAAACTCTTTCAGATTTTTCGGATTCACTTTTTTCTTTTTCTAAAAAATAGCCGTCACAATACATAAAAAAAGGCTTTTTTTCATTCATTTTTTCCCTGGAATCTAATTTTTTTTCATTCATTTTTTCACCGGAATTTAAATTTTTTCCATTCATTTTTTCCCCGGAATCTAAATTTTTTTCATTCGTTTTGTTGCAGGAATCTAAATTTTTTCCATCTGTTTTGTTGCAGGAATTTAAATTTTTTCCATCTATTTTGTAATCATTATCTAAAAAAACGCCTTCCGATGTGCATACAAACTTTGGATCAAATGAATTTTTTATGTCTTCTTTGAAATATACAACATCTATTCCAAACGTGCTGAAATCGTAATTATTTAAAAGTGGAGAAAAAAAGAATAAAATTCCGCCTTCGTTTGCGAATTTTTTTAAAAAATTCGCTTTTTTTGTAATAATCTTTGACAGTTTCGAGTATTCATGATTTCCAAATCCCGGAGGAATCAAAACCAAATCGGGTTTCTTTAGATGTGGAGCTGAAATTAAGCCGGGATGAACAACCGTAACATGAAAACCGGAATCCTTTAAAAAATTTTCTAAAAAATTCGGAGAATCCCAAACTATAAATATATTTGATATGTTTGTCATTTTTAACGCATCTATAATTATAATTTTATAGTTTTATATAGTTTTATACTTTTTATAATTTTATATAGTTTTATACTTTTTATAATTTTATATAGTTTTATACTTTTTATAATTTTATATTAACTATTTTTAAAATAAAGAATATTTAAAATAAAGAATAGAAAAGTGTCGAAAAGTGTCAATATGAATGAATTAAGTTTTGATGAAAAAAAGTATTTGCTTGAAACTATAAGAGACATTAAAGATTTTCCGAAGCCCGGGATTGTTTTTAAAGATATTACTACTCTTTTGAATAATAAAGACGCTTTTAATTTTTTAACGGATCATCTTGAAAATCGTTATAAAAATTACGATTTGGATTTTATTTCGGGAATTGAAAGTCGAGGTTTTATTATAGGCGCGGCTTTGAGCGCAAGGCTTAGGATTCCTTTTGTTCCTATAAGAAAACCCGGAAAATTGCCGTATATTACAATTTCTCAAAAGTATTCTCTTGAATACGGATTTGATGAAGTCGAGATTCATATAGATGCGTTCTCAAGCAAAAAAGATGCAAAAGTTTTGCTTGTTGACGATTTGATTGCAACCGGCGGAACCGCAAAAGCATCGATTGAACTTATAAATCAAACGAATGCAACGTGCGTTGAAGCTTGTTTTTTACTGGATTTAAAAGATTTAAACGGAAGTAAAAAGTTGAAAGATTTTGTGAAAGTTTATTCCGTTTTGGAAGTTTAATTTAAAAGTATAAGCAATCCTTTTTAAATGTATGTGCACTTTAGTATTTGGGTGCTTTATGAATACGATTCAAAATAATGAAAATAATAAAAATAATGAAAACGACTCAAATTTGAAAAAAGTCAAAATTATGGCTGATTATCAATTCGGAAAAGGAGCAGGTGATGCGCTTTTTGATGAAAATGTCCGTTTCGTTCTCTCAAAAACAAAAAGAGTAAGGCAAGTTTACGACGGAAACGAAAGACTTGTGACAGTCAGAGCAAGAGACGGATTTTTTACATTGAGCATAGAGGGTGCAGAAAAACTGCATAAACATCTTGAAAAACCTAATTTAAGAGTTTCAGTAGCAGACGAAGCGGTTCCTTTTGTTTCCGGAGGAAAGACGGCTTTTGCAAAACACGTTTTGTCAGTCGACCCGAAACTCAGAGCGGGAGAAGAAATAATCGTAACCGACAAAAACGATAACTTAATAGCAACCGGACAACTCTTATTGGCACCCGAAGAAATAATTAATATAAAACACGGACCCGCTGTAAGAGTCAGAAACGGAATAAATAAAAATTAAATTCAAAACTGATTCAAAAAACTAATTTACAATTATTATAAAACTAATTCGCAATTATTATATTTCGTAATAACATTATTTACAAACATTATTTAAGAGGTTTTACTTAAAATGTCTAAAGATATAAAATTACCATATTTTGAAATTGGGGAAGCTCTCATTGGAACCGGAAACGAATTGGCTCACATCGATTTAATGATAGGTGTAAAAAACGGACCAGTAGGTCAGGCTTTTGCTACCGGAATGACTCAACTTTCCGCAGGGCACACGCCTTTATTGTCCGTAATCAGACCGAATCTTCCGACAAAGCCTGCAACTTTAATAGTTCCGAAAGTTACTCTAAAATCAGGTGAAGACACGTCAAAAATTTTCGGTCCGGCTCAATCAGCAGTTGCAAAAGCCGTTATTGACGCCGTTGATGAAAATATTATTCCTAAAGAAATGGCCGAAGAAATCGTAATTGTTGCAAGTGTATTTATTGCGCCAAACGCAACCGATTACAACAAAATTTACAGATATAATTACGGTGCAACGAAATTGGCAATAAAAAGAGCACTTAAAGGATTTCCGTCAGTTGACAAAGTTCTTGAAGAAAATAACAAATCGACTCATGCCGTTATGGGCTTTAAAGTCAGCAGACTTTGGGATCCGCCGTATCTTCAAGTTGCTTTTGACACGACAAATCTCGACTTCGTAATTAATGCAGTCAAAGAATTGCCTCAAAACGACCACCTTTTAATTGAAGCAGGAACGCCTCTTATTAAAAGATTCGGAACGGATGTAATTTCCAAAATAAGAGAGATAAGACCTGATGCGTTTATTGTTGCCGATTTAAAAACGCTTGATACAGGAAATCTTGAAGCCAGAATGATTGCGGACGCAGCTGGAGATGCTGTTGTTGTCTCTGCATTGGCACCGATCTCAACAATTATAAAAGCAATCAACGAAGCTCACAAAACAGGAATTTATGCCATTTTGGACACATTAAACGTACCCGATCCGGTTCCTTTATTTAAAGAACTCGTCGAAAACGATGCAGTTCCCGACGTTGTTGAAATTCACAGAGCAATCGACCTTGAACATACGGAACCGAGATGGGACAGCATAGACGAAATAAAGAAAATTTCACCGAAAACTTTAGTTGCCGTTGCAGGCGGATTAAGACTTGAAACGATTCCAATAGCACTTAAACAAAACGCCGACATTCTCGTTGTAGGAAGAGCAATCACAGGCTCAAAAGACATAAAAGCGGCAGCGGAACAGTTCATTGCAAAAATCGGAAAACCGGAAATCGACCAATTCAGAATAATGACCGATTTCTGATTTGAGTTAAAATAACAACGTAAAAACAATAAAAATGAAAAATAAACCAAAAAAATAAAACAAAACAAAAAACAAACATAAAAAATAAAAAAACATGAGTGAATCAGATGGATATTTTAATCCGAAAATCAAGCTTGAGCGGAAAGATAATTGCGTCTCCGTCTAAAAGCCACACTCATCGCGCTTTTTTTTTAGCTTCAATGATAGAAGGAAAAACAGTTGTAACAAACCCACTTATTTCCGAAGATACGGTTTCAACATTAAATGCTTTTAAAAAGTTGGGAGCCGTTGTTGATTTAGAAGAAAATTTAAAAGAAGAAGATTTAAAAAAAGAAGATTTAAAAAAAGAAGATTTAAAACCGGAAAAAGTAAAAACTGTAATCATTTCAGGAATTTCTGAAGAAAAAAGAAACGAATTTGAAGAAATCGAAATCGATTTAAAAAATTCGGGAACAAGTCTTAGGTTTTTAACTGCCGCATCATCTCTTTTTAATAAAAGAATAACTCTTTTTGGTGACGATTCTTTAAATTTAAGACCAAATTTGCCTTTAATAAATGCGTTAGAAAGAGCAGGAGCCGACATAAAATCAACAAACAGATTTGGAAGTTTCGGTTATTCTCCTTTAGTTTCTTATGAAACAGGAAAAGACAAAATTTCAGGAGGAAAAATTGAAATTTCAGGAGATACAAGCTCACAATTTATTTCGGCAATATTAATTACTGCACCGTTTTTAAAAAACGACTCGGAAATACATGTAACAGGAAATCCGGTTTCTGTTCCATATATTCGTATAACCGAAAATGTAATTGAAGAATTTCTAGGAAGCATAATAAATAAAAAAACAATAACCGAAAAAACAATAAATAAAAAAATAATAACTGAAAATTCAGAAAAAACGATTTATTATGTGAAGGGGAAAAATACAAGAGAAAAAGAAAAAATAAACTCAAAAGTTCCAATAGAATATAAAGTTCCGGGAGATTTTTCTTCCGCATCGTATATTATTGCCGGAGCTTTAATTTTACCGAAATCAAATGTCGTTATTGAAAATTTGTATCCTTCAAATCAAGCGGATGAAGCATTAATTTCAATCCTGAAAGAGATCGGATTTGAAATCGAATGGATAAGAAATGAAGGTATTGTAAAAGTTTCAAATGTTTTAAATCAAGAAATTAAAAATAAAGAAGTTAAAAATCAAATTGATAAAAATTTATTGGAAATCGACTCTAAAAACTTTCCGGATTTGGTTCCGACTTTAGCTTTAATCGGAGTTTTTTATAATATAAAAATGAGAATATATAATATAAAGCATTTAAAATTCAAAGAAACAAACAGAATTCAAACTGTTGTAGAATTATTTAAAAAATTTAATTTAAATATATATGAAGAAAATGATGAAATATTCATAGGTTTTAAAAACAATAAAAAAACACTATCAACAAATAAAATAAATAATGAAAATAATAAAAACGATAATGAAGTTAATAAAAACGATAATGAAGTTAATAAAAACGATGATGAAGTTTTAACAATAGATGCAAAACTTGATCATCGAATTGCAATGGCTTCAGCCATTGCAGGACTTTATCACGGAAATGTCATTTTAAAAAATGCGGAAATTGTTTCCGTTTCATATCCAAATTTTTGGAACGACTTAAAAAAACTTGGTGCCCAATTTGAAATTATTTAATAGACATTTTGCTTAAAAATTCAAAACTTCGGGTTCTGCAGTAAAGCAGCAAAAAGATGCGACTGCATCTTTAAAGTATAAAACTTGTGTGTTTTCATCGTCTTCCGAATACATTTCTTTTAAAGAAGGAAATGCGTCAAGCATTGATTTTTTAGCTTCAACTCTGTCGTCATCAACTAAAGTTCCGGTAACTCGAATCCATTTGTCACCTGTTTCGTTTATTGCACAAATTTCAACTTTCGGATTTGAATTAATCTGTTTGGAAACGTCTTTTATTTTTCCTGTTTGAATATACAATTTGTTTTCAAAAATGTGAATCGTGCCAAACGGACGAACTTTCGGTTGATCGCCATCAACTGTTGCTAAAAAATAAAATTTCGCTTCTTTTATAAATTTATATACTTTTTCCATATTTTCTTTTTTTTCTTTTCCAATTTGTTGAGTCATAATTAATTTTGCTCCTTTTGATTTTTCCTGTTTTATTATTTTTTGTTTTCTTTTCTTTTTTTTGTTTTTTGTTTTTGTTTTTTGTTTTTGTTTTTTGTTTTTGTTTTTTGTTTTTGTTTTTGTTTTTTGTTTTTGTTTTTTGTTTTTGTTTTTATAAACAATACTAATTCTTATATTTAGATTTTGGGGGTTTATATTTTCAACAATTTAAATATAATAAAAAATGTCAAAAATAAAAAACCTTTTTTTACAAATCAAAAAGATTCTATCAGTATTATTTTTTTGTATCAAGCATCGATTAATATCTTTATTTAAATTGATGTATTGCTAAGTCTCTTATTTTTTAAAAAATCCAATTCCTTTTTTGTTGATTTATTGCCGAAAAAGGGATTTTTCCATCATTAAATGCCGTTTTTTACAACAAAATATATATATTTGGTTGTACAATTTTATAACGCAATAAAAAACTGTTTTTTATTGCAACCGGTGATTAAAATAGAAATATAAACATATAAATATTAAAAACTCTTTAAACACCAAATATGGAGATGATCCCAAAATGGATAATGAAAAACCAGCAACAAGAAATTTTGTTTTAAGAAACAGCAAAACCGGTGAAGAAACCGGTGTATTTACAGGAAAACAACCCAGACAAGCAGCTTTAAAAGCAGCAAACAGAGGCAAAGGAACAAAAAAGAAACCCGAAATCATCGAACTTCGTGAAAGGGGAACTAAAAAGGTACACGTTTTTGAAGCATGGAAAGAAAAAGTCAACGCACCCAAAAACAGACCCGACTGGATGCCTGAAAAAATTAACAAGCCGTTTGTTAAAAAATTGGAAATCAAAAAACTTGACTGAAATATAATATATTTTTATATTGTTATTACCTTTTTTAGAATGCATTTATGAAATAAATGCATTCTAACTATTTTTATATCTTTTACACAGAATTTATTATAGAATTTCTATAAAAAATTTATTGTTAATAAAATTTTTAATTACTAAAATTTATAAATTTTAAAAATTTATAAATTGCTAATTATTTTAACTATTTTTATATTTTAACTCTTTTATTTTAATTATTATTTTATTTTTTTATTGATTTTTGACTGTTTTTGATAACTGTCATAATTAATCGATATATTTGTTTTATCTTTTTATCATTAAATTTATAAATCATTGGTCATTTTATATTATACATTATTTCTTAAATATTAATGATTATTTCTTAATCTTAACGGAGGATTTAATTTATGGAAGATCCTGAACAATTTATAAAAGAAAAAATATGTGAAATACAAAAACAAATTAAAGGCAATGCAATCATTGCACTTTCCGGCGGTGTTGACAGCGCCGTTTGTGCCGAGTTGGCTCATAGAGCTATCGGTGACAGATTATATCCTATTTTTATAAATACCGGATTTATGAGAAAGAATGAAACAGAACAGATTAAAGAATATTTTTCACATATGAATTTACAAGTTGTAAATGCAGAAGACCGTTTTTTTGAAGAGGTTGACGAAATTGTAGATCCGGAAGAAAAAAGAAAAATTATAGGTAAAACTTTTATAAAAATTTTTGAAGAAGAAGCGGAAAAAATCGATGCCGATTGTCTTATACAAGGAACAATATATACAGACGTTTTGGAATCTGAAAAAGGAATTAAATCTCATCATAATGTAGGCGGGCTTCCTGAAAATATGAAATTTAAAACAATAGTTGAACCGCTTTATTATCTTTATAAAGATGATGTAAGAGAAGTCGCAAAAGCGTTAAATTTACCAAAGCAACTTACTGAAAGAATGCCGTTTCCGGGTCCGGGATTGGCTATTCGAGTGTTGGGAAATATTACACCTGAAAAAATACACATCGTAAGAGAAGCAAATGCAATAGTTGAAGAAGAATTGGTTTCAAAGTTCAAACCGTGGCAAACTTTAGCCGCAATTATCGGAAAAGGAACAGGAATTAAAGAGGGAAAAAGAATGTACGGTTGGATCATTGCAATCAGAGCCGTAAAAAGTGTCGATGCAATGACTGCATATCCTTTAGAACTTCCTTGGGAAACTTTAGATAAATTACAAAAAAGATTAACGGAAGAAGTTCCGGGAGTTGCCAGAGTTGTTTACGATATAACACCGAAACCGACAGGTACAATTGAATTTGAATAAATAACTAATTAAGAAAATAAATAACAAATTAAGAGTATACAACAATAAAAACAATAAACGAATGAGTAATTATGTTTTATAAAACAAATTATTCTTCTCCATTAGGAGAAATTACAATAATAAGTGACGGTGAGAATCTTTCCGGACTTTGGTTTGAGTCTCAAAATAAAAATGAATTCAAAAATAAATTTTTAAATGTTCAAAGTCAAAAAATTAATGTTTTTCAAGAAATTAATGTTTTTCAAGAAATTACTCTTTTTCAAGAAATTGCTGTTTTTAAAAAAATAAAAAATTGGCTTGATGACTATTTTAATAAAAAAGAACCTTCAATTGCAAATCTTCCAATCGCTCCAATTGAAACTGAAAAATATAAACATTCAGAATTTAGAAAAAGAATTTGGGAAATTCTTTGTGAAATTCCTTACGGAAAAACTGTAACATATGGAGAAATTGCAAAAAAAATTGCAGCAGAAAGAGGATTAAATAAAATGTCTGCTCAAGCTGTCGGAGGAGCAATTGGAAAAAATCCGGTTGAAATCGTTATTCCCTGTCATCGCGTTTTAGGCTCAAAAGGAAATTTAACAGGTTACGCTGGCGGAATTTCAGTTAAATTAAAACTTTTAGAATTAGAAGGTGTAGATATTTCAAATCTACATTTTCCAAGAATTTAAATAAAAATCAAAATTGTAAGTAAAATTACAAATCAAATTGTAAGTTAAATTACAAATCAAAATTGTAAGTCAAATTACAAGTTAAAATTGTAAGTCAAATTACAAGTTAAAGTTGCAAGAGAAGAGAGGGACCCCTTAATTTCAACTGGAGAAATAAACGGGCACCACAAAAATAAATTATGCCGTTTAAAACATTTTAACAGATCATTTTTATGAATTGAATTAATAAATATAATTAAATTTTTAAAATATAAGTAAATTCTTACATTTTTTTACTATTTTTATATTTTTTTAGCATTCTTTATTATTTTTTTGAATTTTTTTATCATTCTTTTTCTTAATTTTAAATAAACTTATATACTATTAATTTATTAACTCTACAACATGATATTTTTTTAATCAGATATTTTATTAATATCTGATTATTTTTTTTTAATTTTGTTCCAGTCGAAATAAAGGGGTCGCTCCCTCCCTTATTTCCTATATAAATGTTCCATAGGAAACAAAGGGGTCCTAGATTTTAGATTTTTTATTTAATTTTTGAATTTTTATTAATTTATTAATTTATCAATTTATTAATTTACTAATTTATTAATTTATAAAAATAGCCATTCGTTTTAAATAAGTTAATTGACATATATATAAGAATATAATTTAACGAGATATTTCAATTAAAACCGTGATGGGTAAATTTATGGATGAAGCTTTGTCAATTGAAATTAATGAAGCCAATAGTGGTAAAACGGATTTGCAAATTAAAGATTCTGAAAATGAAAATGAATTAGACGAATTAAATGAACAGATAAGGGTTCTTCAAAATAAAAACAGGGATTTGGAAAGTTATATTTCTGTTTTGAATGAAGCAAAAATTCGTCTTGAAAATCAAAAAAGAGATATACAACAAAGTTTTGAATCTCAAAAAACATCTCTTGAAACTGAAGTTAAACGTTTAAAGTACGATTTGAATAAGTTTACTTCTCCTCCTTTAATTTTAGGAAGTGTAATTAAAGTTTTGTCAAATGACTACGTTGCGGTTGAAACAGGTATTGGTCAGCGTTATGTTGTTACAAAGTCGACTGATTTGGATTCAAGTGACTTGATTCCCGGAACAAATGTCGGATTAAGTGAAAGAAATTATGCTGTTTCTGCAATATATCCTACTATGGAGAGTGCCGAAGTAGTTTCGATGGGAATGATAGAGACTACTGATACAACTTATGATAAAATAGGCGGATTGGATAAGCAATTAAAAGAAATAAGAGAAATTGTTGAGTTACCTTTACTTGAGCCTGAAATCTTTAAAAAAGTGGGAATTGAACCGCCTAAAGGAGCTCTTTTATACGGTCCTCCGGGAACCGGAAAAACGCTGATAGTAAAAGCTGTTGCAAATCACACGAATGCAACATTTTTAAGAGTTTCAGGTTCCGAATTGGTTCAAAAATATATAGGGGAAGGAGCAAAAATGGTTCATGAGCTCTTTGAATCGGCTAAGCAAAATCAACCGTCAATTATCTTTATAGATGAAATAGATGCAATAGCTTCAAAGAGACTGGATGACACAACAGGCGGAGACAGAGAAGTCCATAGAACTTTAATGCAACTTTTAACTGAAATGGACGGATTTACACCGCTTTCAGGTGTTATTGTAATCGGTGCAACAAATCGAATAGATGTTTTAGATCCTGCAATATTAAGACCGGGAAGATTTGATCGTTTGCTATATATTCCGCTTCCCAACAACGAAGGCAGAAAAGAAATTTTAAAAATTCATACGGAAAAGATGAATTTGGATCCGAAAGTAGATTTGGAAGAAATTGCCAGAAACTCGGAAGGAACAAGCGGAGCAGACTTAAAATCAATTGCAACCGAAGCAGGAATGTTCGCAATAAGAGAAAAAAGAACAACAGTAACCCAAAAAGATTTTATGAAAGCTGCAAAAAAAGTTATGTTCAAAGGAGATTATAATATACAATAAAAATAAAAAGAATTTGAAATTCTTTTTATTTTTAAAAATTTTAAATTAAAATTTAAAATTTTACATCAAAGATGTATATATTCGGCAGCATCTCCGAGTTCTTCTTCTATTCTTAACAGTCTGTTGTATTTTGCTGTTCTTTCGCCTCTTGCGGGTGCTCCTGTTTTTATCATATCGGCACCGAGTGCAACAGCAATGTCAGAAATTGTTGTGTCTTCGGTTTCGGCCGACCTGTGGCTTACGAAAAGAGACATTCCGTTTCTTGTTGCAAGTGTTGCGGCATCAAATGCTTCCGACATTGTTCCTATTTGGTTTACTTTAAACAAAAGTCCGCTTGCAGCGTTGGATTCAATTCCGTAAGATATTCTGTCCGGGTTTGTAACAAACAAATCGTCTCCTACAATTATCGTGTCGTAGAGTTCCGATGTCAATTTTTCAAAGTCGCTGTAAGAGTCTTCAAAGAAGGGATCTTCGATTGAAAATATAGGATATGTGTCTACAAGATTTACATAAAAGTCATGCAGTTCTCCGGGTGTTAAAAATTTCCCGTCTACGAAATACTCGTTAGTTTTTTTGTCATAAAATTCAGATGCGGCAGCATCCAATCCAATTTTTATGTCGTCTTCGCTATAGCCTGCATTTTCAATTGCAAAACGAAGCGCTTCCAGCGCTTCTTCAGTTTTTTCCATCTTCGGTGCAAAACCGCCTTCAAAACCTACATTCGTAGAAGACGGGCCGTATTTTTCTCCTAAGTATTTTCCGAGTGAATGGTACGTTTCCGCACCCATTTGCATTGCTTCTCTAAAAGTATTTGCACCAATCGGTTGTATCATAAATTCCTGAATTGCCAAATCGTTTCCTGCATGCTCTCCACCGTTTAAAACATTTAACGTGGGAACCGGAAGTGTGTATGCATTTGTTCCTCCGAGATATCTGTAAAGAGGCATGCTGCATGCTTTTGCCGCAGCTTTTGAAACGGCCATGGAAACTCCTAAAATCGCATTTGCTCCGATATTTTCTTTATTTTCGCTGCCGTCGGTTTCAATCATGAGCATATCTATTTCACGTTGAGCTCTGACGTCCGTTCCTATAAGTTCGCTTGCCAAAATTTCATTTACATTGTCAACAGCTTTTAAAACACCTTTTCCGTTGTAATAATTGCTGTTTCCGTCTCTAAGCTCAAGCGCTTCATAAGAACCGGTAGAAGCGCCGGAAGGAACACTTGCTCTTCCTAAAGCTTCCGACGTATAGACATCAACTTCAATTGTGGGATTGCCTCTTGAATCCAAAATTTCACGTGCTTTAACTCCTCGTATTAAAAAACGTTCAAATTTTTTACAATCAAAAAATTCCATATTATCATTACCTCAATCGAAAATCATAAAATAATAAATAAAAAATCATAAATTTTATAATTATTTTTAGAGCTTTTTTATATTTATACTTATTTCTGATAATTTAAAATATGTTACAATCAATAAAAACTTAACAGTTTGTAAAAATAAAAACTTAACAGTTTGTAAAAATAAAAACTTAACAGCTTTTAAATTGAATAAATATTTATATTAAATAACTAATCTATTAATAGATTTCATTGTTAATAAATATACCAATTTTCTATTGATTTTTTAATGATTTTTATTGGGGGCCAAAATAAAATATGGAAACTGTTGTAAAAAAAGAGAGGTCTTTTTCTACTAAAAACAACGAGAAGGTTGAAAATGGAGTTTCACGTGTTTCTTCTGATGAAGAAATTAACAGATTAAATCAAGAGTTGTTAAATTCACAAAAATGTATTAAGAAAACCGAAACTACTCTTAAAAGAACTCAAACAATTTCTACAAAGCGTTTACAAGAAATTAAGATTCTAAAAAAAAGAATTTCGGATTTTGAAAATTCAGTTTTAAATTTGAAACAATCTCTAACAGAGCAGTTAGACAAGCTTTCCGATGCTGAAAATTTAATCGAATCTTATGAATCTAAAATAGAGAATTTATTAAAACAAAATAAAGAGCTTGACAATCGTCTTTTGAAAACAGTTACGCAAAAAAAACAGTTGGAAAGAGAAAAAGCCGAACTTGAACATGAAGTTTTGAGACTTGAATCCGAAATTGAGCGAATCAAGAGTTCTCCTCTGCTTTTAGGAACTGTTATAAAAGCGCTTCCCAACAACAGAGTTGCTGTAAGAAGTTCGGCAGGTCCTCAATTTATCGTTTCGGCTTTGCCTTCAATCGATGAAGAAGAATTGGCTCCCGGAACAAATGTCGGGATGAATCAACAAACATTTTCGATCGTTGCAATTTATCCCGTATTTGAAGAGCCGAACGTTGCCGCAATGGAACTTATAGAATCGTCAAACGTCACTTACGAAGATATAGGCGGCCTTGATGAACAAATCGGCGAAATTAGAGAAGTTGTCGAACTTCCGCTTTTAAAACCCCACCTTTTTAAAGAAGTGGGAATTGAACCGCCAAACGGAGCTCTTTTATACGGTCCTCCGGGAACCGGAAAAACAATGATATCAAAGGCAGTTGCAAATCATACAAATGCAACGTTTATTCACGTCGTCGGATCGGAACTTGTTCAAAAATATATAGGAGACGGAGCAAAAATGGTTCACGATTTGTTCGAAATGGCAAAAGAACGCGCACCGTCGATAATATTTATAGACGAAATAGATTCAATTGCATCGAAAAGAGTAGATGAAACGACAGGTGCAGACCGTGAAATTCACAGAACGTTAATGCAACTTTTAGCTGAAATGGACGGTTTTATGAAACTTGAAGGCGTAAAAATCATAGGCGCCACAAACAGAATAGATATTTTGGATTCCGCAATTTTGCGCCCCGGCAGATTTGACAGATTAATATACGTTCCGCTTCCTGACGAACAAAGCAGAGAAAAAATAATGAGCATACACGTTTCGAAAATGAATTTAAGAAATATAAATTTAAACGAAATAGCAAAACAAACGGAAGGAGCAAGTGGTGCAGACTTAAAAGCAATAGCAACAGAAGCCGGAATGTTTGCAATAAGAAGCAACAGAAACTACGTTTTAAAAGAAGATTTTAATGCGGCCGTTGAAAAAATAATGAAAAAGAAAAATGAAGATACAAACTTACCGGTACCCGAAAACATGTTTCTGTGACAAAAGTCACAGAAACATGTTTGTCACATAAAATATATAAACCATGCTTTTTTAATTTTGTTTGATTATTTGATTTGTTCAAAACCATTGGTCAAGAGTCGGTTGTTTTTTCTCAAAAATTTTGTTTATTTTTTCACAAGCTAAAATCACTCTTTTTTCTGAAAAATCTCTTTTTCTGCATAGAAGTTCAATCATTTCGTCTTTTTTAGGTTTTTCCCATTTAAGTTCGTAAACTTCAGTAACAGGCGGATGGATAAAAAATTGTCTTGCTTTTTTTATAATTTCTCTTTCTTCTTCGATCTCTTCTTCGCTTACTTTATTTTCTTTTATTGCCTTTTTGCCTACTTCGTCCAAAATATCAAATACGTTTTTTCTTTCTTTTACGAATTTTAACGCTCTTTTAGGTCCGATTCCGGGAATTCCCGAATTAAAATCGGTTCCGACAGAAAGGCCAATATCGATTAACTGCTCTTCATTTATATTATGAAAATCAAGAGTTTTTTTCAAATTAACCCATTCGGGCATTATATCTCTATATTCGTTTTTCCCCTGAACTTTTCTTTTACCTGAAACGGTTAAATTTCTTACAACGTTTTGCGCTCCGAATAAAAAAGCATCATAATCTTGAGAAGCAACAATATCCACATCTCCTTTTTTTTGCATAAATGCGGCTTGGGCTTCTCCTTCAGACGGAGCGTCAATAATTGGAAACCCCATCAATTGAATAAGTTCTTTTGATTCTTCAATAATTTTCATATCTACTCTTGCAGATGCGGCAGCATACTTCTCTGCAGCTTTTATATCCTTTTTTTCAACAGCAAGAAGCCATTTTTCGTGCGCATCTTCACGAGCCTTTCTTCTCATATCTATAGTTTCCTGTTTCAATTCCGGCGGTTTTCCGTCGAATACGAAAACAGGTTTAATTCCCAAATCTCCGAAATAACCGGATCTGTATAAAAGTCCCGACAAATGAGAAGTTATATTTCCATTGGAATCGGTAAGCGGATTTCCTCCTCTTACACGAACGGCAGTTACAAACTGATAAATAATATTATATGCATCGAAAGCAACGATTTTTCCTTTTAATTTATTAGTGTCAACCTCTTCTTTGATTAAAAGAGAACCGATATCTACTCCCAAACTTACGCCCCGAAATCAAACTGTAAAAATTTTAGCAAATTTATCTTGAACATTATTAATACTGTTTTTATTCATTGAAGGAATATATTTCAAATCGATTACAGGTCCTTCCTGAATGTCTGATTTTTCAATAGTCAACACATTTCCCTTTCTTTCAAGAAGTGTCGCTTCCGCAACCGTTACACGATTTTTTTTATTTTCATTTTCGTTGTTTTTAGAAACAACAATAAACTTTTGACCTTTTTCAGAATCAGTTCCAAAGTCTTGAACCATTTTCGAAACAATATCTTCATATTCCAAATAAATTAAAATCTCTGTTTTATTCTTCGATTTACGAATGCTACCGATAGACTCAAGAGTTAAAAGCATAAACTATCACATTTTTTTCATTTTAATTTTTCAATCTTTAATTCCAATTTTAATTTTTAATTTTAAATCTTCGTCAATAGTCGAACGAACATGTTATTTAATGCATGAAATCTATATAATAGTTTTGATTCAAAAATGAATATTTTTATTAGAATTTTTAAAAACAACTCTCAAAAGAAAAAATATGAATTAAAAAACAAGGTCGGATCCAGCTTTTATTTTCTTTTGTTCGATTGAAATATAATTTGTATTTTATTAATCTACTCTAAATTTAATTATAGATTTGCACTTTTTTACGATTAAAAAAAGTTCGACAATTTTTTTATTCATAATTTAATTTTTTACGTTTAATTTTTTACATTTAATTTTTTATATTTAATTTAAATTTCTTTCCCTATAAAATATCCGGGAGTTGCTTCTGTAATTTTTACAGTTGTTTTGTCTCCGGGTTTTAATTTTGTATCTTTAATTATAACCGGTCTGTAATTTTCTGTTCTTGCGAGTACTCCTTTTTGTTTCGCATATTTTGATACAAACACGTTTACAGATTTTCCTATCATTTTTTCTTTTGATTCAAGTTTAATTTCATCTACAATTTCTGTAAGTTCTACGGATCTTTTTTTTACAATTCTTGAATCTAATTTTCTCATGTCAAACGCTTTAGTTTTCGGCCTTGGAGAGTATCTCGATATGTTTACTTTGTCGGGTTTTAATTTTTTAATCCACTCTTTAGTTTTTTCAAAATCTTCGTCGGTTTCGCCGGGAAACCCTACAATAATGTCTGTGAAAAAATCGATATCCGGAAATTCTTTTCTAAACGAATTTATAATTTTTTCAACATCTTCCATTTTATGATTTCTGTTCATATTTTTTAAAACATCTTCCGATGCGGATTGAATAGGCAGATGCAATAATTTGAAAATTTTAGGATTTTTAAAAGAATTAATTAAATCATTCAAAATAGGAAGAACCGAAAACGGATTCATCATGCCGATTCTTATTTTAAACTCACCGTCAATTTCACAAATCATTTTCAAAAGTTCCGGAAGTTTGAGCCCGTAATTTTTATCACCGAATTTAAAATCTGTTCCGTATTGGCTGTCATCTTGAGATGTGAGCCAAATTTCTTTACAACCGTCATCAAGAGACTTTTTTATATCGTTAATAATTTCTTCCGGCGAAAAAGAAACAAGCTTCCCGCGTGCATGTCTTACAATGCAATAAGAACACGAAAAACTGCAGCCGGTCGAAATTTGACAAATATGAATATTTTCGTTATATCTCGCCTTCGGCAAATTTAAATAGCCTTCAGGATGCTTTAAATCAAATACGTAATTTCCGTGACCGGTTTTGCTGTCAACAGTTTCGTACATATTTGCGTGCGCTTCCGTGTGCGCGTTCGTTTGTGCGCCCGTTTCTGATTTCATTTCAATAATTTCTTCCACTTTTTTCAAAGCATCAAAAACCTTTGTAGGAGCGTTAACTCCCACAATTAAAACATTAGGATTTTCATTTAATATACGATCCAATTGAACTTCCGGCATGCAGCCGGCAACGATTACATACTTTTTCATTTCTCCGAAATGCCTTATTCTGTGAAGTATTTTTTGTTCGGTTGTATATTTTACGGTACAAGAATTGCAAATATAAACATCGGATTCCGTTTCTTTATATACAATACTGTAACCGGACGATTTTATAATACTTTTCATAGTTTCAGCCGAAGCCGTATTTGCAGCACAGCCGAACGTTTCAAAAAAAACTTTCAAAGGCATTTCAATTCCTTAATTACAATTTTTTGTTTTAATTTTTAATTTTAATCTTATTTTTAATTTACTTTAGTTAAAAGCCAGCTCCTTTATTTCCCAAACCCCTTTATTTCCGATGGAACCAATCGGCGCCTCACTACACTTTCCATATATTTTGTTAATTATTCATACTTTTTTATATTTTCTTATTATCATTTTTTATATTTTTTTTATATTTTTTTTATATTTTTTATATTTTTTTTATATTTTTTTTATATTTTTTATATTTTTTGTTATTTTAATTTTGAAATTTTGCTTTTTACAAGTATATCGGATTTTTTTCTTTATCGGAAATATATATACTCTGTATAATTTTTACGCAACCGGAAGAGCCCATTGTAATGCTTGTCAGCTGTACGTCACCTTGTCCAAGCAGTTTTGCTTTTTTCAAAAACGGTCCGTCGGTTACAGCGGTTGCCGCAAAAATTACGTCTTTTCCCGGAACCAAATCGCAAGTATCCCTTATTTTTGATATATCTTTTTCTTTAATTCCCATTTTTTCGAGCCTTGGGAGTTTTTCATCCAATTCACGTTTTATTTCTTCTTCCGATTTTTCGTTTGCAACAGAAGGCAAAACAAGGCGGCCCGTTATTTTTCCTCCCAGACATTTTAAAGCGCTCGCCGTTAAAACGGCTTCGCCTGACCCGCCTGAGCCCATTACGGCATCGATTCCCGAATTTTTAACGCATGTCATGATTCCGGGCATCAAATCCCCGTCCGTAATCAATGAAACGCGTGCTCCTGCTTCTCTTAATTCATTTATGAGTTTTTCGTGTCTTTTTCTGTCCAAAACGACAATGTTTATTTCAGAAATTTCTTTTTTCAAAGCTTCAGATAAAATATTTAAATTTTCTTTAGGTGAATTATCAATTGAAACTTGTTTTCCCGTTTCTCTTTCATATTTTACGACTTCGGGGCCTACAACAATTTTATCAAAATAAATGTCGGGTCCGTGGAAAATTCCACCCTCTTCCGCCATCGAAATTACAGCAATTGATCCGTTTATATTGTTTGCGGCAAGATTCGTTCCCTCAAGCGGGTCTACCGCAATTTCAACAACGGGTCCGTTTCCCGTTCCGACCTTTTCACCTATAAAAAGCATAGGTGCTTCGTCTCTTTCGCCTTCTCCTATTTTTATAGTACCGTTTATATTTGTTTGGTTTAAAATGCGCCTCATTGCTTCTACAGCAACATAGTCGGCATGATTTTTATTTCCTCTTCCAATTTCATATGCGGCCGCAGTTGCAGCAGCTTCCGTAATATGCAAAAGATGCGGCAGTATATTTTTTTCAATCGGTCCTGCAGTTTGCATCATTTTTTCAGCTTTATCAGAAAAAAACATATAATTTTCATCTCTTTATAATTTGATTCTTTATCATTTAATTCTTTTATAATTTGATTCTTTTATAATTTAATTCTTTTATCATTTAATTCTTTTATAATTTTAATCCCTTTAATTTTTATATTAGATATTCTTTGAATATTGTTCTATTGTTCTAATAATTTTTATATACAATTACAATATTTAACACATATTGGAATATATAAATTTTCAGGGATTTTCATGGGTTTGTTCAAATTGAATTTTAATTTTAAATCAAAAAAATCGGCAATAGACTTCTTTTTTAAATACAGATGGATTATTTTTTTAATTCTTTTGATTGCGTATTTTTTTGTCTATTTTCACAGAATTTCAACATCTGTTCTCGGTCGTTCAATAACTGACGACCTTGGCGGTTCAGTTGCTCTTTTATCTTCCGTTTACTTTTGGACTTACACGGCAATGCAAATTCCAAGTGGACTTTTAACAGACAAATACGGACCTCGATTGTCTGTGACCGTTTTTTTATTAATCGCAACGATCGGAACTTTTATTACAGCCGTCGGGACGTCCTTTTCCACAATTCTTATAGGAAAAGCTTTAATCGGTGCAGGTTTGGCAGTTGTATATATTCCTTTGATGAAAATTATTGCGGTTTGGTTTAAAAAATCAGAGTTTGCATCTTTAAACGGAGTCGTAATTGCGGTTGGAAATATCGGAGCGATAGTTGCAGGCGGTCCTCTTGCTCTTTTAAATGACGCAATAGGTTGGAGAGACGTTTTTTTAATTTTGGGTTCCATAACTCTTTGCATTGTATTTTTGGTATTTTTATTGATTCGGGACCATCCTAAAGAATTAAATCTTCCCGGAATTGAGCAAATAGAATTTGAGCAGGACGGAATTCCGATAGTTGAAAAAACGGATGCAAAAATTCCTGTGCTTGAAGGCCTTAAAATTATTTTTAAAAGCGGAAAAAAATTCTGGATGCCAACGCTTGCTTACTTTTTAATATTCGGTTCCATAATGGTTTATCAAGGAACTTGGGTTAAAATTTATTTTGAAAATACGTATCCGATGTGGCAAAATGTCGCCTGGATGGTTACTTCAATCGGTATCGGGAAAACGATTACATCGTTTTCCCTCGGATTTGTAACTGACCGAATTTTCCATTCAAAAAGAAAAGTAATGATTTTCGGAGTTTTAGGCTATACGGCGGTTTGGTTTGTGATATGGTTTTTCTCTGACAGAATTCCGAATTACAATTTCTGGCTTTTAATAAATTTCCTTTTCGGATTTTTCGGAGGTTTCATGAGCGTTTCGTTCGCTCAAGTAAAAGAATGGTTCCCAATTGCGATTTCCGGAACAGTTATTGCCGGAATGAACTTATTTTTATTCGGCGGTGCTGCAATTATCACTTCCGTTTCAAATTTCATGGTCACAAAAGACTCAAGCGCAGCCGAATTCCAATCATTTTGGTTCCTCATGATGATACTTTCATTCATTGCATTGGTTTTAGTTTATTTATCAGTTGAAAAACCGAAAAATAATAAAAACGAAATGCAAACAAAATAAAACGAAATACCGTTTAAATCCTAAAAAAGAATAAAATAAAAAAAACGACAGTGAGTGCATCGACACCAAAACCGCACGGGAAAAGAATGAAACGGAAAAACTACAGTAAGTGCATCGACACTAAAACCGTAAAGGAAAAGAATGAAACGAGGCAACCGTTAAAATCCTAAAAAAGATGAAAAGGTGCGCCCGATTTTCTTGGAAATCAAAAAACGCAGCTTGTAAAAATCTCGGAAAAGCGCCGCACACAACGAAAAAAACGTAAATCCGATTATTTTATAAAAATAAAAACCGGAAGCGGGTTTTTCAATAATAAAAATAAAAAAGAAAATCCAAAAAATAAAAAGAGATAAAAAAGAAAATTTAAAAACAAAAAAATATTAAAAAATTATTAAAAAATAAATAAAAAAATAAATAAAAAAATAAATAAAAAAATAAATAAAAATGGGGCCGGTGAGATTTGAACTCACAATCGACGGGTCTCTCCGAATGACTGCAAAATTACAGTTCATTACAAACTTTAAGCGCACTTTTTTTCAGCGCTCCAACGGCTCTTCATCGTATTTTCCCGTCGGAAAATACTCAGACGACACGTCGCTCATCATAATTAAATCCGCTGGAGCCCATCGCCCTACCAGGTTAGGCCACAGCCCCTCTTTATTTATATTTTAAACAGCACAGAGAAGTAAATTCTGTGATATATAACTTTCGTTTTTAAAAGCGCCCAGTGCAGGATTTGAACTTGCGATCTTCCGAGAAGAAGTGGTTTTCGAGACCACCGCCTTACCACTAGACTAACTGGGCATGCCGAATGCGAATTTGCCATCGAAATTAGAAATCAAAAAGAGATTTTTGATTTTCATTTTGTTCGTAATTTATCTCATTATTTTGAAATAAAGCCTTTCTATTTGAGTGGTTCTTATTATTTAAATCTTGTTTATTTTTTACAAGTGTTTGATCATTTTCTTTTCTTATTTCGTTTATTTTTAGCGACCCGTACTGCCCTCCGCCTCCCGGGATTATTTCAATTTCATTTTTTTGAAACGCTTCTATAGCGTTTACTATATTTTTTGGGATTTTTTCAGAATTGGTTTTATTCAAATTCAATAAAACATTTATTTCGGTTCCGAATTCATTAACAAGTTCGTTATATATTTCTAAAACGCCTTTCGTTGAAACGCTTTTGTGACCGAGCACATTCATTATTATTTCTGCAAGCGGAATTATGTGCAAATAAGGCGGCCTTTCTATAGTTTTCGTTTCTTTAGAATTTTTCGAATCAAATTTTTTTGAAAGCTCTTCGATTCTGTCGGAAACGCCTTTTGTAATTTTTGATCTGCATTCGGGGCATTTCCATTTATAAATTTCGGCTTCTTTTATCATAAATCGGATGTTGCAATTCGGATTTATGCAAGCGGTTGAATAATATTTTCCTTCTTCCGGGAAAAATCCGACATTTAATACAGGTTTTGAATTTTTTTCATATAGAATCGCCGATTTTATTTCGTCAAAAGAAATATCTTCTTTGTCTATTTCATTAATCGAAAATCTTGTAAATTCTCGTCCCAATTTGTTCGACCATGGCGAATGTGCATCGGACGATGAAATAAAAGTAAATGCGTTCAATTCGTCGATTTTCGATGCACCGTTTGTATCTGCTGACAGTCCGAGTTCTAAAAAAGAAACTCTTTTTGTTAAATCACCGTAACATTCAAAAACGGAATCGTGAAATCCGTACATTCCGGTCCAGGGTGTAAAAGCATGACACGGTCCGAATATTGCACCGGAATCGTATGCAATCTGCCCGATTTCTTCTCCCGATAAATTTAAATGAGCTCTTCCGTCGATTTTAAGATTTCCGAATTTTTTGCACTTTTCCGAAATTTCTTCAACTTTCGACAAAGACGGAATAATTAAAAGATGATGAACTTTATTTTTATCTTCGATTTCAACCGTCGGAATGAAAACAGTATCATCCGATATTATTTTTTCATCGTTTTTGGAATAGCGTTTAATTTCTTTTAACCAAAGAGGATGCAGACAATCCCCCGTTCCCATAACGTCTATTCTTTTCTTTTTTGCTTCCGACGATATAGTTTCAATATCCATTTTGTCGGAGCAAGCGGCGGCATATTTCGAATGAATATGCAAATCGACATTTATTTCCATAAACACATATTAACTCTAAACTTTTATTATAATATTTGCCAAAGTCCCAATTAACGAAACCTTTTATATATTTTATATTTATTATTCATAAAAGTTTATGTTTAACGATTCATCCGATTTTCCAAAATCCAAAAATTCAAATTTTGATTCATGTTTTTTTGAATCTTTTTTTAAAAAAGATACGAATTTTAAAAAAGTTTTCAGTTCTATGTGTACGATTCCGCATCCGTCGGCAGTTTCTGCACACATGAAATTTTTAGTTTCAAATTTAGGCGACCCCGGATTATTTAAAGGAACTAGTGAAATTGAAAACCTTTTGATTTTAAAAATATCGGAAATATTAAACCATCCGGAACCGAAAACGGCTTTCGGTCATATGACTTCCGGCGGAACCGAATCAAATATCGAAGCGTTATTCAATATGATTTCGATTCCGGAATCTTCAAATTTAGAATTTTCTGATTATTCCGATTCAAAT
>JAAYST010000003.1 GCA_012518265.1 Candidatus Methanofrustulum fimipullorum
ATTAATTGTTAATTAATTGTTGATTAATTGTTGATTATAATCAAATTATATTAATCATATTAATTATATCTATGGCTAATTTGAGTCATGATAAATAAAAAGGAGTTCGGATAAATTGGATATACTTGTTACTTTAGATTCTAATTACATACATCCTTTAAAGGTTATGTTGAAGTCTTTGTTTTTTAATAATCCTAAAAATATTTTTACTATTCATTTGATGCATTCAAGTATTACCGATGAAGAAATTGAAGATCTGAAAGATTTTATAAGTATTCACGGAAATGAAAGTAAATTAAATGTAATATATTTGGATGACGACTGTTTTTCTGATGCACCGGTAAATCAATATTATACAAAGGAAATGTATTATCGTTTGCTTGCGTTTAAGTTTTTACCCAAAGACCTTGAAAAAATATTATATATAGACCCTGACATTTTAGTTCTAAATCCGGTAGATGAATTATATAATATGGATATTTCAAATTATTTATATGCAGCAGCTCCGAGATCTCTTATCGGGTCTCGGGAAGTAAATAAATTGAGGCTTCTTCCGCATGATATAGACGCATATTACAATTCGGGCGTTTTATTGATGAATTTGAAATTGCAAAGAGAAATGGTGGACGAGAAATCTATATACGATTTTGTTGACAAAAATTCTTTATTTTTCGTTTTGCCGGACCAAGACGTGTTAAATGCAATGTATTCAAAACAAATAAAGTCCATTGACGACAGATTGTATAATTATGACGCAAGGCTTTTTAATTATTACAAAACGATCGACAGCAAATGGGATATGGATTATGTTATAAACAATACGGTAATTATTCATTTCTGCGGAAAGAAAAAGCCATGGAAAAAAAATTACAACGGAAGATTTCATGCCCTGTATAAACATTATGAGAAGCAGGCTTTTAGTTAATTTGATTTTTTCTTGCTTGCCAATATATCAGGAGGATTTGTTATAAAAAAAGTTAGGAAAGCCGTAATTCCCGCAGCCGGTTTAGGCACTCGATTTTTGCCCGCAACTAAAGCGCAGCCAAAAGAAATGTTGCCTATTGTAGATAAACCCGCTCTTCAGTATATAATAGAAGAAGCCGTAAGCTCCGGAATCGAAGAGATTTTAATAATTACAGGCAGAAATAAAAAAAGTATTGAAGACCATTTCGACCGTTCCATTGAATTGGAATTGGCACTTAAAATAAGAGGAAAGTCAGATATTTTAAGAGAAGTTCGGAAAATTTCCGAAATGGCAAATATTTATTACATTCGCCAAAAAGAACCTAAAGGTTTGGGACATGCGATTTACTGTGCAGAAAGTTTTATTGGAGATGAACCGTTTGCGGTTTTGCTCGGTGACGATATAATCGATAACGATAAAAACCCTTGCCTAAAACAAATGCTTGAAATTTATAACAAATACAACACATCGATTTTAGGCGTTCAAAAAGTATCGCAAGAAGACGTTAGCAAATACGGAATTCTAAAAGGAAAAAACATAGAGGAAAACGTTTACAAAGTCGAAGATTTAATTGAGAAACCTTCGGCAGACGAAGCCCCGTCAAATATTGCAATTTTAGGTCGGTATATTATAACTCCCGAAATTCTGAATATTTTAAAAGAAACAAAACCCGGAAAAGGAGGAGAAATTCAGCTGACCGACGCTTTAAAAGATTTGGCAAAAAAAGAGCCCGTGTACGCTTATGAATTTGAAGGCAAAAGGTACGATGTAGGAGATAAGCAAGGATTTTTACAAGCAAATATCGAATTCGCACTTAAACGGGAAGAACTGAGAGATGAATTTTTGGAGTACTTACGTAAAGTCGTTGAAAACGAAAAAATTAATTAAATAAAATCGATAAATTAATTAATTATTTACTATATAATTATATATGATCAAAACAGAGAAAACAGATTATCACAAATTTTGCAGGGGGTGTTTTTATAATTTCAAAATGCAAAAATTGCGGCTCGATTTTGAAAAAAGGCAATTGTGAATATTGCGGCAGCAGTTTTCTTAGCGAATCGGACGGAATAATTAATAACAGGGTGTCTGTTGTTGCTTTTTCTGATAAGGGAATTATATTGGTTGAATACAGTGGCGGATCCGTAATGCTTCCGGGCGGTTCTAAAATCCGAAGTGAAATGAGTAGAGAATCTGTTCGCTTTTTAAGAGAACTTCTCGGAATTAACGGTTACAATCCTGTCAAGTTATTCGAATACGACGGGCATTATTTTTTCAGATCAAAAGGAAGAACAAGGAATCGTCACCACGTTTTCTTTTTGACATGCGATGAAGAAAATTTGCCCCAAATTCGTTCAAGAAAAATAAAAAAGATTTTTGAATGGGACCCTTTAACACCGGTTCCTTCAATTTGCACATCTTCAACACAATCAATTCTATTGAAAATAAAAAATGAATATATTAACCCTGCTACAGGAAAACCTGATATGGTTAAAATTTTAAATCAATAATCATATCTTAACAGTTAAATTCTTAACAGTTAAATTTTGAAAAATTCTAGCAGTTAGATTATTAGTTTTTAATTCCATAAATTCCATAAATTTCATAATCGCTTAATTAAAAGGTAAAGGTGATTTATATATGAATGAAACGGCTTACTTTGCATCAGGATGTTTTTGGGGAACTGAATATTGGTTTATTAAAAACAGCGGTGTTTTGGAAACAGAAGCGGGATACATGGGCGGCAATTTAGAAAATCCGACTTATGAAGATGTTATGACCGGAAATACAGGTCATGTTGAAGCTGTCCGTGTTGTTTTTAATCCAGAAATTACGTCTTACGAATCTCTTGTGAAACTTTTTTTTGAAACACACGATTTCACACAAAAAAACGGACAAGGTCCTGATTTGGGTTCTCAATACTTTTCAAAAATATTTTACACAACGCCTGAACAAAAAGAAGTTGCAGAAAAAATCGTTTTCTTATTGGAAAAAAGAGGATTCGATGTCACAACTGAAATTTTGCCGGAATCAAAATTTTGGCCCGCAGAAGAATACCATCAAAAGTACTTTATAAGAAACCAAAAACAGCCGTACTGCCATTTCAGAACGGTTCTTTTTTAAGATTTTTTTTATAATATTTTTACAATAATTTTGTTTGTACAAATACCGTATCTCCTTTTTTCTTTTTGTATGCATTGCATACCGATACGTAGTCGCACCATTCGCATCTTTCACCAACGCGCGACTTAAAGTTTTTTTCCCACGTATCAATTTGTATTTCACTTACGGTATTTAATACTTCTTTTTTAATATTTTCCTGCTCTTCTTCAGTTACATCTATTTTTATTTTTTTTCCGAATCTAAGAAAATGGTATACGAGTTCTATTTCCTTTTCGGGATATTTCTCTTCGATTGCCATTTTATATAAAACAAGCTGCCGTTCTTTTTTAAGATCGTCTTCTTCAGGCATTGTTGACGATGTTTTATAATCGTTGATTATAAGTTTGTTTTTTTCAGGTATTGCGGAAATTCTGTCTACGAATCCAATAAATTTGAATCCGTCGATTTCCCATAACAGTCTTTCTTCGACACACAAATTCATCTCTTGAGTAAAAGGATAATTGTTTTCGAAATATAGCTCAAGCATGTCGTGTCCCGCTTGAATAAACTCTTGTTGCGTTTGACCTTCTCTTAATTTTATTGAATCGTTATAATTTTCTTTCCAAATATATTCAAAATCGTTAATTATTTCGAGAAGAGTCACATCGTATTTAGGTGAAATTATTAAATGTTCGTACAATTTCTGAAGCGTTATGTGTATGCAATCTCCCAAAAAGCGTTCAATAGGAATGTAAGGAACGTCCAATTTGCATTTGTCAATATATTTGTATTGAAACGCTAACGGGCATCTTTCATAAATTGCAAGTTTCGAGTGCGAATATATGGTATCCATTTTAATCTTTCAATCTTGTTTGCAATGTATTTTAGGTTTTTTATATGTAAAAAAAGAATAATAGAATAATAATATAATTATAAACAGAATAATAAAAGGAATAAAAACAAAAATAAACAAATAAATAATAAACAAAAAATAAATAAACAAATAAAAATGACGACGGGGGAGGGATTTGAACCCCCGAGTTGCGCAGCAACATAGGATTAGCAATCCTACGCCCTACCAAGCTAGGCTACCCCGCCACCGGCTAAATTTTAATTTCAAATTTAAAAAGGCTTTGCTCTTACTTATAAGGAAAACTCTCATATTTAAGCATTGCTGTTTTTTGCATTTTAATTTAATTTTTACTTAAAATTTTTGCTTAAATTTTTTACTTTTTAAATTTTTACATCTTAATTTTTTACTTTTTAAATTTTTATTTTTTATGCTTTTTAGATTTTTACGGCATTATAAAATAAAAAATGAGCACGCCTCCGGTCGTAGCTTGTTTCATAAAAGAAGCACGCTTTCCTCTTCTCCACCTCGCTCCCCTGTAAGCGACGATTGTCCACAGTAAGTCTGCTCCCTTCCGGGCCTAAACCGGTACCTGCGATAAAGAAGACAATTTCATGACTCCTCGATGCAATTGAATTCACCGTCATCCGAACAGGACAAGGCTTCAACGTCAAAGAAAACGGTTCTTCTACAATCCAATAATACTTCTTCCTTCGGCTTCGCCGCCCGCGTTTCGGCGCTTTCGGGTTACAGGCAACGCCTAGCTGCCCCGGCTAGCTCAAGACTAATTATACTTCTTCATTAGATATAAATTTAACTGCATTTATTTTTTATTTCTTTTTTTCATTTTCTTTTTTTATAGCGTTTTTTATTTCTACCGGTATCTTTTTTATATTATATCTCCAGCATCCGAATTTTATATAATTGTCTACATCTTTTATATTTCTTTTATTTGCCTGTTCTCTTAATTTTTGTTCCAAAAATTTCATTTTTTCAGGATGTGTTTCTTTTAAATTTTCAAAATCGGAAAGTGAAGCGGAAGGGCACAGCCAACATCCTATTCTGTCAAAGCCTTTTTCATAAAGCGGATTGTACGGCAGCTTTTCTTTAAATATGTAAAGCCAAACATGAAATGCGGTCCAATCCTGAATCGGAGCGGCTCCTATTTGATATTGGACATTTGGATTTTTCCAAATTCTTTCGCTTTTTGCTCTTGCAAGGGATTCGTATCTTCTTTGTCCTATAAAAGTAAGACATCCGTCAGGGCTGAAATTGTCTTCGATAAGATTTGAAAGCGGAGTTAATTTGCATATTTTATTGCACCATCTGTTATCGAGACTTGGCGGTCCTTCGATTTCCCATTGTTCCCAAAAACCATTTCCTGCCGACGTTTCTATAAGCTTTTTATTATATATTTCGCTTACGTCTTTTATATTCTGAATCGTCTCATCAAATTCAAGGCCGGTGTCGGAAAACAAAATATCGTAGTCCGGAAGAGCTTTTTTTACCAATTGAAGAGTCACAAGGCTGTCTTTTCCTCCGGAGTAGGAACATGTAGGTTTTTTTCCTATATTTTCCGTCGTATTTTTTATAAACTCAATTGCTTTTTCTTCAAACGAATTAATTACATTTTCATTTGCCCGTATCACATCTTCAATTCTTTTTTCTTTCGTAAAAAAATCATTTGAATCTTTTATTTCTCTATTTTCAAGTGATTCAAACTCTTCCAAATCGATTTTCGTTCTTACTTTTACGGCTTTTCCTCTATTAAGTGTTCGAATATTTTTACTTGAAAGCTTTGCGCGGCCCGTTGCAACAACCGTGTTTTTTGGCGACAAAACGACAACCTCGTCTTCCGCTTCTATATCGTCCGAAACAGTTTCAATTCCCGGAATTAAAACGCTGGTTCCGTCTAAAACGTACGATACGGCACCTTCATATAATTTTATCCAACCTTTTAATTTCCTATCATTTTCTACATTTTTTCCGTAAAAAATTCTCTGTGCACCGTTTGGTTTTAACAATAAAACCCATTTCATTTTTTCAATTTCAAACCTTATTATTCCGATTATTTTTCCGACAACTATTATTTCTTCCATTCTGTCTTCGTATGGCGCTTTATTCAATAAAACGAATTCGCCCGGTTTTATTAATTCAAATCCGAACTGTTCTTTTGAAACTTTATTAATTCTTTCAATATCGTATTTAAACGCAGGTCGAATGTCTCCGGGCGGCGTAATTTCCGTTTTTGCAGTCTCGTTTCCGCAAACGCAAACACTGTCAATTACAGGAACTTCGCAATTTGAACACCAATGAAGATCAATCTTTCCTAGATATACAGGTCTTGACATGAACATAAAAATGTGTTTTTCATGTTTAAATGTTTCTTGTTTTTTCTTTTTTTTCGTTTTTCCTTTTGTTTTTTTACTTTCACTTTCCTCTTTTTGTATCAATTTAAATATTTAAAACATTTTTTCTTAATTACAAACATTCTTATATTATAACTACAATATTTATTTACTGATTTTTTTCTTGATTTTTGTGTTTTATTTATATATTAAACGCATTTTATTTGAAAATCAGCTGTTTAGTTTATATTTAGTTTATATTACTCTTAATTTTAAATATAACATCTATTTAGTAATAAAAAATTAATTTAATCATATTTAATTTGATAGTATTTCGTGTATATTTTATAAATTTGTTTTATAAATATCTTTTATAAATTTGTTTTATAAATTTGTTTTATAAATATCTTTTATAAATTTGTTTTATAAATGTCTTTTATAAATTTGTTTTATAAATTTATTTTATAAATTTGTTTGAGGTTAGATTTATGTTATTTTTTAAAAATTCATATAATTCGGATAAATCGCAGATTTTTAAATTTGTTTATGTAATTTGCGTTTTGTCATTATTTTTTGCAACTTTTGCAGCGTTTGTCCCGACAGTTTCGGCAAATTCGGAACCCGTTTTCAATTTTTTTATAAATTATGAAAAAGACGGTCAAAATAAATCGGTTTGGTATACGGCAAATGCATCAAATCCGTCTGACGGTCTTTTAAGCACTCTGGATATCGGCCATTTCGGAGACGATAATGTTTCCATACATTTGCCGTACAGTATTTCAAAATCGGGCGGAGACATTTCAATTGAACACATAGACAATCTTTTTTCTTCAGATTCGGGTAACAGTTGGCACGTGTACCACTGGAATTTTACTTCGAAGAAATGGGTTTTAAACGATAAACCGATTGACGAATATTACCCCGAAACTACCGCGTTTGCACTCAAATACGGTGATTCAAAAACACTTCCTTTGAGTGTAGAAAAAGTCGATACTCGGTGGTTTTTCTTATCATGGTATGACGACGATGCAACAATCGGAAACGCCAAATGGATAAACGGAACCGGTTGGGACGGTGCATCCGCATTTATATTGCGGCTGCAAAAAAGCATGACATCCCTCTTCTTTTGAATGAATCGACAAATCAAACTCCTGCATCTTTACGAGGTTGGATCGGTCACATTTACGGAAGAGGAGATGAACAGATTGATATTCCTAACAGCATTTGGCGATTTTGGGTTACATCGATTTATTCCAACGGTGTCTGGAGTTTCAGTAATTTCGTTTGCGGAAACCCGCAGGCACAGGATACAAGATATTTCGGTTATATAAATAGTATTTCTGTTCATGACATCCCAATTACTCCCGACAATCCGGTACGATTCGGTTATACTTTTGAAGGTTATTATCTGGATTCCGGTTTTACGAGACCTTATGATATATCGAAACTTCCGACTGAAGAAATCGATATATATACAAAATGGAGTGTGAATCCCGAAATTACGATTTCGTTTGACACGGAAGAGGGAAATATGCCTGCACCGCAGCCGATTGTTGCCAGAATCGGTGATTATATAATTTTACCGGAATATTCCGGAACCTTTGATCGAGCTTCTTTTTATGCATGGAATACAACTATTTTGAATCCGGTGACTAATGAATATATAGTTCGAAAACCGGGTACTATGCTTATACTTGATTCTGATAAGGATTTGACTTTTACAAGCCTTTGGGATTACGGAGAATGTTGGATTGAATTTGACAAGAACGGGGAAAATGTTGAAGGAAGAATGCACGATCAGTCTATCAAATACGGAAAAATTTCTAAATTAAGAGCGCTCAACTATACAAGAGAAGGTTATGATTTTGTCGAGTGGAATTCAAAACCGGACGGCTCAGGCGACTCTTATGTCAATCGGGGAAGTTATACTGCAACAAAAGATGTAACGCTTTACGCTCAATGGAAACGTATCGGAGGCGGTGACGGAAACGGTGGCGACGGCGGAAACGGTGGCGCAGTAGGGCCTGACCCCGTATTATATACCGTAAGTTATTATTTGGGTCCCGATGCGGTCGGAAATCCTCCCGAAAGTTCAAAAGTTCATGCGGGCGGGTTTGTTGCTCTTCCCGGAATCGGTCCGGATGTCAAGTGTGAAGGAATGAAATTTGCAGGTTGGACAGATTCAATCGAATCGAAACGCTACAATGTAGGCAATTTATATTCAATAGGAACAGAGTCCGTAGTTTTTACAGCTGTTTGGATTCCGGGCGATTCGGAAGATGATCCCGACCCAACCAACCCTCCGGTACATCCGGTTGACAAACCCGTTCTTACTTATGCGTTAGGCGAAGGCGTTTTAGGAACCGCTCCCGGCCAATACACTGGTTCTGCAGGCAGTAAACTTTTACTGCGTTTTGTCGGAGATGATGTGTCTAAAGAAGGATATGTTTTTGTCGGCTGGCGCAACCCCTATACAAAAGAAATACACAAACCGCTTTCAGTATTTACAATGCCTGAACACGATATTACTTTGACTGCGGAATGGGCTCCTAAATCCGATACTGTATTTTTCGAAGTAACTTATTTGTCGGAAGACAACAAAGTTTTAGGAACGGAATCGGTCAAATCGGGTGAATCCCCGAAATTTGTGACAGAATATTATAAACGCGGATATTATTTGTCCGGATGGAAACTTAACGGAAAATTAATCTCTTCGGATAATTTCAAAGTGGATTCGGACGTTACACTCGTATCCGTTATGACAAAACTTCCGAAGATAAACGACGACGGAAATTCCCCGAACATAGCAGACGTTATTTCATTTTTACAATATGTATCCGGTATCGGAGAATTTAAAGACGTTTCCGAAAACGAATTTATTCAAAAAGGATTCGATTTTAACGGTGACGGTGAATTGAATATAGTCGATGTTATCGTTTATTTGAAAAACATTTGAAACTTTTAAAGATTATTTTTTTTCGGAGTTTTCGGAGGATTTTATGATTCTATTTAGAAAAAATAATTTCGAATTTAATATTTTTTCGATTTTATGTATTTTGTCATTGGTATTTTTTATATTTTTTGTGACATTTCCTGCAAGTGCGATGCAGGTTTCCGACACGGTTACCGATACGTTTTTTGATACGGTTTCCGAAACCGGCTCCCAAAATTATTATACTTGGAAATGCGACAATTCCCGGTCGGGTTATGTTTCTGAAAACGGTCCTTCTTCTCCTTTTATTTTGTGGAAAGAAGGGTTTAAAGAAGAAGGAAATTTTCCGCCGTTAGTCGACGGGTCGCCTATTTACGTTGACGGCAAAGTTTATTTTTCCGTTTGGAACGGCGGTTCTCCCGCTCCTTTTAATGCACTTTATTGTTATGATGCAAATACAGGTGAGCGAATATGGAAAAACGACGGAGGCCAATTCAGAGCGGGGCCGACTTATTTTGCCGAAAGACTTTATATCGGCGATTTGAGCGGTTCACTTCATTGTATTGACGATCTTTCGGGCGAAACCGTATGGGTTACCGAATCTTTGAGTCAGACGCCCTGGGCGGGACTTTCAAGCACTCCTTTAGCAATTGAAACGGAAGACGATTCTATATTGATCTTTGTCGTAGGGTCGAAAGAATATCCGAACGGTAACGGCGAAGATGACAGTATCGCCGTTTTAAAAGACACGCTTTATGTTTTTGAAGATACGGGAAGATCGTATAAATTAATAGACTCGGTAAGACCTGATGTATCAAAACAGAGCGGCTCTTATATGTATGCTTCAGCTTCTTCATCTCCTGACGGTGTTGTTTTTGTACCGGGTGCGGGCGGCGTTTTTGCATATGATTACAAATCAAAAGAGATTTTGTGGTCTTTTGATGCAAAAGCTTACGGGCCGATGGGATCCGGTATGGGTTCGGTATTTATAGGCGGAAACGACATTTGTGTTTCCACACCCGTTTATTCGGACGGAAATGTTTATTTCTGCAGAAACAACTCCGTCTTTTGCGTTGACGCAAAAGACGGAACGGAAATTTGGAGAAACACACGCGACAAATATTCGAAATGGTCGTTAAATCCTGTAACACCTTGTGTAACAGAAGACAAAGTTCTGGTTACGGCAGACGGTTTAAATTGTTATGATAAATTTACAGGCGAACTTATTTGGAGATACGAAGACGGAGGTCCCATGTCTACAGTTCGTTCATCCCCTATCGTTGCAGGCGATTATGCATATTTTGGAACATATTCTTCCGGAACACTTTATTCTGTTAAAATATCGGACGGCAGTTTAAACTGGAAATATGTATTTCCTGAAATCGAGGCAGGATGGTATTCTTTAATTGAAGCAACTCCGCTTGTAAGAGGCGGTCATTTGTATGTCGGTTCCGAAGACGGTTTTTTCTATACTTTTAAAGATCCTCTCTATTCGATCGATTATGAATTGTATGATTCGAATTCGAGTTCGAATCCCAATTTGACTCCGAACAGGATTCATGTAAATTCGGACGGCGTTTTAAACGAAGGCGATTCTGTCTACCTTCCCGATCCGTTTTTGCTTGAAAGAAACAAATCAAAAGATTTTGTTTTTTCCGGCTGGTACACAAATTACGAAAACGGTAAAAAGATTGGAAATCCGGGAGACATGCACGTTTTAAACGACAATGTAACGCTTTTTGGAAAATGGAATAAAGACATAGTAGAAAATATTTCAGTTACTTATAAGAGCGGTGACGGTACAAACGAAATAATTTTCATTGAAACCGTTTCATTGTCTGAAAGTCCCGAAATGGACGTATATTTCAAAAAAGAAGGCTATGCTCATTCGGGCTGGACTTTTAACGGAAAACCCGTTTCATCCGACTTCTCACCCGAATTTGACTGCACTTTATATCCGCTTTTGTCAAAACTTCCCGACATAAACGGCGATTCCGAAACAAACATTTTGGACACAATCCTTTTCCTTCAGTATGTATCGGGAATCGGAGCGTACGCGGACATATCGGAATTTGAAATGATTGAATCCGGCTTTGATTTGGACGGAGACGGCAAAATCTCAATCGTAGATGTAATATTATATTTGAAATCGATATAAGGAAATTGAAACCGATAGGAAAAATTGAAACCGATATAAGGAAATTGAAACCGATATAATAAAAAAATTGAAATCTATATAAGGAAGTTGAAATAAATATAAGGAAATTGAAACCGATATAATAAGAAAATTGAAATCGATATAAGGAAGTTGAAATCAATATAAGAA
>JAAYST010000095.1 GCA_012518265.1 Candidatus Methanofrustulum fimipullorum
GACGATGATGTTGATGACGACGTTGACGACGATGATGTTGATGATGACGTTGATGATGACGATGTCGATGATGATGACGTTGACGATGACGACATTTTCGGCGTTGATGATGACGACGATGATGATTTATTGGATAAAATCGGTAACTATAAAAATCCCGGCTTTGATTCGTCCCGTAAAAATGTTGTTCCCGACTATCGTTTGAGAGTTGCTATAAACAAAGAGCTTGAACGCCAAAACAGAACAGGTTGGCTTACTGAAGAAGACTTGGCCGAATTGGTTGAATTGGATGCCGATTCTTACGAAATTAAATCTATTGAAGGTCTTGAATTTGCTGTCAATTTGAAATTATGCGATCTTTCAGATAACGAAATATTTGACATTTCCCCGCTTGAAGGGCTTGTTAATCTGAAAAGCTGGACCTTTCCGACAATGAAAAGATAAACGATTTTTCATATCTTAAAAATTTAACGAATTTAAATCTTTTAAAACTCGATGAAGTAGGAATCGTAGATTTAACTCCTTTGGAAAATATGACAAATCTTGTGAAATTGTCGCTTTCCGAAAATGAAATTCAAAACATAGATGCTCTTAAAAATTTAGTAAATTTAAAAGATTTGGATTTGGAAGAAAACATTATTAAAGATATTTCGGCACTTGAAAATTTAAATTCTTTAGTATACTTGGATATTTCCGAAAATCAAATTGAAGATTTATCGGCACTTAGCTCAATATCTACTTTAGAAGAATTGAAATGTTCCGAAAACAGACTTTATGATTTTTCTCCGCTTGAAAACATAAATCTCAAAAAACTTGAATCTGAAGACAATGTTGCATACATTGAAACGGAACTAGGAACAACGGAATTTTTAAACCTGATTAGAGATAAAAACAATTCAATGATTGAAATCATTGAAAAAGACGGTTTCATAAATAATTTCCCGTACTTTAAATACCAATCGAAATTAGAGCTTCAGTTGCCCGCATCAGTTTACTTTGAAAAAGAATTGGATACCGAATATTACGATGAAGAAATATCCGGGAAATTAATTTTATTCAACAGTTCCGAATCGGAATTCGTTAAAAAAGTAAAACTTATGGACGGCGATGATTTAATTTTCGAATTCGACTTTGGCGACATTTTCGATGACGACTTCTTTGACGACGACTTTTTCGAAGACGCCTTTGAAGACTTATTCGATGACGATGATTTGGATGATGACGTCGACGACGACAAAGACGATGACGTCGACGACGACAAAGACGATGATTTGGATGATGATGTCGACGACAAAGACGATGTCGATGACGAATACGAAGAATTCCTTGAAGAATATTTCGATTACATATTTGACACCGATTATTTAAAAGAACCTTATAAGAGATCTTATGTTTTTGCAGGTTGGGAGCAAGACGGAAAAATCGTTAAAAAAGTCAAAATAAATGACGAGAATACCGTATTGAAAGCAACTTGGAAAAAATTGCCTGTATTTGATAAAGAAAAACAAGCAGACGAAAATGCAAGTGCAAGTATTACAGATGTAATAATGCTTCTTCAATACGTAAGCAAAATAGGACCAATGTATGATTATGACGAATATGATTATTTGTACCCTGAAGAAAATGCAGATTTGAATTTCGACGGCAAATTGGATATTGCAGACGTAATCATCATGTTGAAAAACATGTAATTTAAAAATTAAAAATTAAAAAAGAAGGCAATAATAGAATAAAAAATAAGAAAAAAACAGAAGTTTTCTTCTGTTTTTTAAAATATTTTCCTTCTTTTTTCTTTTATTTTTTTCTTTTATTTTTTTCTTGTTTTTCTTTTATTTTTTTTTGGTTTTGTTTTTTCTATTTTTTTCGTTTTTCTTTTCTTTTTTTTATATTTTAGTTTTTATATTTCTCTTTTTTTTTTATTTAAAAATCACGCTAATAAATTTTCAACGAGTTTCGGGATTTTATCGAAATCTTCTTTATCGGGGCTCCACAAGCATTTTACATTATCTTCGATAACTTCAAATCCGGCTTCTTTTAATTTTTCCTGGATGATTTTGACGCTTTCTCCGCTCCATCCGTATGAGCCGAATGCTGCCGCTTTTTTATTTTTAAATTTGAGAGATTTTAAATAAGAAAGCCATCCGGAAACGTTTGACAAAACATTATTTCCAACAGTGGGCGATCCGACGACAATTGCTTTTGATTTAAAAACTTCAGTCATAACGTCGCTTTTGTCGGCTTTTCCTATGTTGAATACTTTTACGACAGTGTCCGGGCTTTGTTTTGAAATTTCTTTTGAAATTGCATGAGCTATTTTCAACGTGCTCTCCCACATCGTATCGTAAACTACTGTTATTTGATTTTCTTGATAAGCATCGGCCCATTCTTTATATTTTTCAACGATTTGAAGCGGTTTTTCTCTCCAAACGACACCGTGGCTCGGAGCAATTATATCTATCGGTAAACCCATTTCTAAAATTTCGTCAATTTTTTTCAGAACTAAAACTGAAAACGGATTTAAAATATTTGTATAATATTTCATCGCTTCATTCATTAAAAGACATTGGTCGGCTTTATCGTTGTATAGTTCTTCGACTGCAAAGTGTTGACCGAAAGCATCGTTTGAAAATAAAATATTGTCTTTTGTCATGTAAGTTGCCATTGAATCGGGCCAGTGAAGCATTTTCATTTCTATAAATATAAGCTCTTTTCCATGTCCTATGTCAAGTCTGTCACCCGTTTTTACGACATTGAAATTCCAACCGTGTTTTCCGTATTGCCCTTCAAGACTTTTAACAGCCAACGCTGAACAATATATCGGAACATCCGGAATTTCTTTCATTAATGCAGGCAAAGCGCCTGAGTGGTCGACTTCACCGTGATTTATTACAACATAATCGATGTCATTTAAATCGATTTCTTTTTTGAGATTTTCAATAAATTCAAATTTGTGAGGTGCCCAAACAGTGTCTATCAATACATTTTTTTCTTCACGAATCAAATACGAATTTTGACTTGAACCGTTAAAAGTTGAATAGTCTTCACCGTGAAACTTTTCCAATTCCCAATCAACATAGCCTACCCAGCTAACATTGTTTTTTATTTGCTTTTTCATAAAAATTTCCTCCGTTATCTGTTTATACAATTTAGAATGTATGAATTTCTTTATTAATAATCCATGCTTCCGCTTTTAAACCCGATTAAATCGATCGTTACATACGATATATTTTCAATTTCTTTTATTTTTTCAATTTCTTTATTAATGCTTATTAAATTTTCTTCTTTAAAAATCTTTTTAATTTCTTTTGAGTCTACTTCAATTCGGAAAAGTTTCTTTCTTTTTAAGCCGACTGAGTGAACTCTCACTCTCACGTTTGAAAATCCGATATCTTTTAAAAAAGATTCAAATTTATCAACCGTTTTAATCAATTTTTTATCTAATTTCATTTCGTATTCAAAACGCGTCGCAAGGCACGATTCCGACGTTTTGTCAAAAACGCTTAAACCTTTAACTTTTGCAATTTTTCTTACATCTTCTTTTGTAATTTTTAACTCGTTTAAAGGAGACAAAACAAAGTTTTGTAATTCTTCCAATGCTTTTTTCCCTGGCCTGTATTCTTTTGAATCGTCGAAATTCGTACCGTCTATAATTATATCAAAACCGTTTTCAAGCGCATAAGATTTCAAATGACCGTACATGTTTTTTTTACAAAAATAACAACGATTTAAATCGTTTTTTATGATTTTTTCATTAACGTTTTTATGTATTTCATCTTTATTATATATTTCATTTTTATTATATATTTTATCTTTATTATATATTTCATTTTTATTATATATTTTTTCTTTATCAAATATATTATATTTCAAAACTACATGTTCGATTCCGATTTCTTTTGCAGTTTTTTTTGCCGAATCTATATCGCTTTTTTTTACAAATTCCGTTTTAAAAGTAACTGCAACGCATTTCAAATCTTTAGTTTCTCTTGCAAAGTATGATAAAACAGAACTGTCAACTCCTCCTGAAAAAGCAATAACGGCTTTTTTATTTTCCAATTTTAAATTTTGAAAAAACGAGACGAGTTTTTTCTCCTTTTCTTTTATTTCTTTTTTATTTATTTTTTCTTTTTCATTCTTTTTTTCTTTTTTTCTCATTTTTTCCTTTTCGTTCTTTTTTTCTTTTTCAAATATTCGGCTTTCATTCATAAAAAATTCCCATTCTTTTTATATATATTCGATATTTAATAATGTTGTTAAAAATTAATGATCAAATGAGTTGGAATTTATGGAGCACAAATTAGTTGGCAAAGTTTGGAAATTCGGAGATGATGTGGACACGGATCAAATAATTCCCGGTTCCGGTTTAATTTACAATACGCCGGAAGAGCTTGCAAAGTTTTGTTTTGAGTCCATTTTCCCTAATTTTTATAAAAGTGTAGAAAAGGGAGATATTGTTGTTGCAGGCGAAAACTTCGGTTGCGGTTCAAGTCGCGAACATGCGCCTATGGCTTTAATCGGAGCCGGAATATCATGCGTAGTTGCAAAGTCGTTTGCTCGAATATTTTTCAGAAACTCGATAAATATAGGACTTCCTGTAATCGTTTGCGCAGATTCGGACAAAATTTCAAAAGGAGATTTGATTGAAATAAATCTCTCAAAAGGCCAAATTTTTAATAAAACAAAAAACGAAATGTATAAAATAGACCCCGTTCCCAATTTCTTAATGGAAATTATAGATGCGGGGGGACTTATTTCACACACATCTAAAAATATGAATTCGTAATTTTTTGTGATTTTAATAAATATCCATATTTTTTATAAATATCCAAGATTTTATAAAAAACGTCCGCCGGAATCGGCGGACGTTACGAGTTTTGCATATCGTCTTAAATATCCGTTTTCAGGCAGCTTGTCATATTTATTCAATATCTTTTTTGTTTTTTTCCTTTCGTTAAGCGTATTTTCACTCACGTTTAATTTCAATATACGATTCGGGATGTCTATTTCAATTTCGTCTCCGTCTTCAACGTATGCAATTGTTCCGCCTTCGGCTGCTTCCGGTGAAACGTGTCCGATGCACGGCCCTCTTGTTCCTCCTGAAAATCGTCCGTCTGTTATGAGCGCAACGGAATTTGACAAACCCTGTCCCGCAATTGCGGAAGTCGGAGACAGCATTTCTCTCATTCCGGGACCCCCTTTCGGTCCTTCGTATCTTATAACAACAACGTCTCCCGGATTTATTTTGCACAAAAGTATTGCATCCATTGCATCTTCTTCGGAATCAAAAACACGAGCGGGTCCTTTATGTTTTAGCATTTCTTCGGAAACGGCCGACTGTTTTACAACACTTCCGTCGGGAGCCAGGTTTCCTTTCAATGCTGCAATTCCGCCCTCTTTTCTTATCGGATTTTCAACAGTGTGAATAAGTTTTTTATTAATTTTGGGATTTATAAATTTCAAATCGCTTACTACTTCTCCTACAGTTTTTCCAAAAACAGTAAGTTCCGATTTATTTATACTGTTTGAAAGCCTTTCAAATATGGCATAAACGCCTCCTGCTCTGTCGAAATCTTTCATGGAAGCACTTCCGCCCGGTCTCATTGAAATTAAATGGGGCGTAGATTTGCTAATTTCGTCAAAATTATTTAAATCAAACGAAAAACCGAATTCATGTGCAATCGTAGGGATATGAAGTGCCGTATTTGTACTTCCCCCGATTGCCATATCTACCATAACCGCATTTTCAAAAGATTTAATCGTGACAATGTCTCTCGGTTTTATATCATTTTTTACCATTTCTACGATTCTTTCGCCCGACTCTTTTGCAATTCTCAACTTTTTAGCCGATGCGGCGGTTGCTGTTGCACATCCCGGATACGACATTCCCAAAGCTTCTGTAACACAAGCCATCGTATTTGCGGTAAACATTCCCGAACACGACCCGCACCCGGGACAGCACTCGTTTTCCATAATACTTAATTCTTCGTCCGAAATCTCATTTTTTTGATATGCACCGACCGCTTCAAAAGACGAAATCAAATCAAGTTCCGAATCGTCTGCAAAACCGGGTTCCATTGCTCCTCCAGTTACAATTACGGTCGGAATGTTTAATCTTCCTGCCGCCATCAAGTGCCCCGGGACGACTTTGTCGCACGACGGAATCATAACGGCACCGTCAAAAGCGTGCGCCTGAACCATAACTTCAATTGTGTCGCAAATCAATTCCCTGCTCGGAAGAGAATAACTCATTCCCAAATGTCCCATCGCAATTCCGTCGCAAACTCCTATCGTTTGAAACTCAAAAGGAACTCCTCCTGCATTTCTGATTCCGTCACAAACCGCTCTTCCTATTTTGTCCAAATGAGTGTGTCCGGGAACAATATCGTTTTTAGAATTTACAACAGCTATAAACGGTTTTTTCATCTCGGAATCCGTAACTCCCAAAGCTTTCAAAAGAGAACGATTGGCTGTTCTCTCAACCCCTTTTTTAACATTGTCACTTCGCATAACTATCAAAACCTTTTTTTCACAAAAATTCTTTTCTAAGGCACTTTATTTCTTTTGCAAACCCCGGAACTTCGTTTGGTGTTTCGAGATAAAACGGAAGAAATTTTATTCTTTTATTATTTATAAAATCTACAATTGCTTTTAGTCCTATCGTTCCGTATCCGATTTTTTCGTGTCTGTCTTTGTTGCTGTTAAAGGGCGTCATACTGTCGTTTAAATGAATCGCATGAAGTCTTTTAAGTCCGATTATGTTGTCAAATTCGTCCAAAACTTCATCAGGTTCATTTATAATATCATATCCTGCAGAATAAATGTGACACGTATCAAGGCAAACACCCAAATTGTCCTTTAATTCCGTTTTTCCTATAATTTCCGCAATTTCTTCAAAAGACCTTCCGATTTCACTTCCCTTTCCTGACATCGTTTCCAAAAGTACTGTTGTTTTCATGTCAGGCTTTAAAACGTCATTTAACGCTTCAACGATTTGTTCAATTCCCTTTTCAACGCCTTGTCCGGTGTGGCTTCCCGGATGAAAATTATATAAATTTCCCGGAAAATATGTATCCATTCTTTCAAGGTCGTCCGCCAAAACATTTTTTGCAAAATTTCTTATTGAAGGATCTTTTGAACATGCATTAAGCGTATACGGTGCATGCGCCAATATTTTTGCGAAATCGTTTTCTTTCATAATTTTTAGGAGCTCTTCGGAATCGGCAGGATTAATTTCTTTCGCTTGTCCCCCTCTCGGATTTCTTGAAAAAAACTGAAATGTGTTTGCATCAATCTTCAACGCTTCTTTTCCCATATGGGCATAACCTTTTGAAATTGACAAATGGCATCCGATTTTCATATTTTTTGTTTTCATAATTTAACTTCCTTTATTTTTTTCTTTATATTTCAAAGCGGAATTAACTAAATTTTCCGCCCAGTTTATAAATCCGGCACCGTGGAAATGTATAAGAGTTCCGATCGTATTATTCCTTATCAACCCGTCTTTTGAATCTTTAATTCCGAAACCTCTTGTTACATTGACGGCAAAATCATAATCGTCCGGTATATCCTTTATTTCCGTATAATGAAATTCGTGTGCTTTAAATTCTTCTCCCTTCTTTCCTATAATCGTATCTTTTGTGAATATTGCATTTGTGTAAGTTACGATTCTTTTAAGGCCTCCGATGTATGTTTTTCCCGGAAGTGCAGAAACCATATCATATTCATTAATTTTTCCGTTCGGGTCTTTGTAAATCAATTTTTCAGTCAAATAATTAAATCCTCCGCTTTCCCCAAAAATCGGCATTCCCAAATCAGAGTTTGATTTTATTGATTTTCTCATAGATACGTTTTTTTCAAGTTCTTCGGCAAAAAATTCAATATTTCCCCCACCTATATAAACAGCATCGACATCGGGGACTTTTTCATCATAAAGAGGACTGAAGTAAACGATTTCGGCACCTTTTGATTTCAACAAATCTATATTGTTTTCATAGTAAAAATTAAAAAGATCGTCTTTTGCAATTCCGATTCTAACTTTTCCTTTTGATTTTTGGGAAAACATACTTTTCTTAGGAATATCAAGAGGCTGTGCCGAATTTCCAATCTCAATAATTTTTTGGATATCGCCCCCTTCCAAAACAGACTTTTTAATATATTCCATTTTTTGCTCAAAATCCGAAGTTCTGTGCCTTCCTTCGGCAACCGGCACAAGTCCCAATTCTCTCATAGAAAATGAAAGCTCGGGATTTCTTCGAACAACTCCCACAACCGGAATTTTTGTATACGTTTCAATCGCTTCGATTGCTTTTTCCGCATGTTTTTTACTTCCGATATTGTTTAAAATGACACCTGCAATTTCTACATCTTCATCAAAATTTTTAAAACCGGAAACCAAAGCGGCACATGAGCGAGTCATACTTCTCGCATTTATAACTAAAATTACGGGACACTTTAATATTTTTGAAATTTGAGCCGTACTTCCGATATCAGATGTCGCTTCAAGCCCTTCAAAAAGTCCTCTTACACCTTCAATTACCGCAATATCGGCAATTCCATGAATTCCCTGACTCGTATTTTTATCCTTATTTTCATGTTCTTCATTTTCGGTTTTTAGATTTGTTTTCGGGTCGGTAGAATCAGTTTCAGGATTCGTTTCAAGGCATGCGTGATTAAATATATCTAAAATTTGCTCTTCGCTCATCAAATAGCCGTCAAGATTTCTGCATTTTCTTCCTGTAATGTCTGAATGATATTCCGGATCGATATAGTCAAGCGCAACTTTAAACGGCTGAACCGTATATCCCATATCCTTTAAAACAGCCATAATTCCCATTGACAAAGTCGTCTTTCCTGAAGATGAACGGTCAGCTGATATTAATATGCGAGGAATTGTTTTTATCATAATTGAACACTATCCGTTTTTTGAATATTTTCAAATGTAGTGTAATTTAATATAATCTTTTAACATAAAAGGTTTAACATAAAATATTATTTTATTTATTTTTTAATTTCGTTATTTTTTATAATTTATTCTTAACGAAATCAGAAATTTTCTGAAAAATGAAATAAAATATTCTTAAAACAGTAATTGTTAAAAAGCCAGTAATTATTCCTAAAATTATATTTTCAACAGTTACAGAACATATAAATTTTAAAAAACTATCAAGGCCTGGCTATTCGGTAATTTCATTGTATATGGTAAATACTAATGTAAAAATCATAAATATCGACAATATTATTAAAAAAACGGTTCTCATCTGCGCATCATGCGCAAAAATTTCTTTTTTATAAAAAAAGATTTTAGAAAAAACATATAGCGGAATAAAATAAATTAACATCATTTTAAATCCGGAAAATACAAGTTGTATCATTTCCACTCCGACAATATCTTCAATTTTGAATATGTCGTAATTGAATATGTCGTAACGGATAAATATCATATAAATTAAAATAATAAGAGCGATATTTAAAAAAGAAACAATCAAATTTCTAACTGCCTTTTTTTTATGTGTTTCATATTTTTCATGTGTTTCATATTGTTTTTTAAAAAGATTAAACGACTCTTCAAAAGCCGAAATTATAAATATTGCCGAATAATACAAAAAAGCTATAAGTACGTATGCAACAAAAAAGGTAATAGTGAATAATTCAACAGTTCCAGGCTAAACGTAACCGTTCAGACCTTCCGGCATTAAAGGCAGAGCAGAAAGGTAAAGCACCATAAGTCTGAAGTAAATATATAAAGGTATACATATTACATACGTGAATAAAATAGATTTTATTAATATATTTTTATCAGGAATTTTATAAACAATCGAATATATTTTATCTAATATATAATTAACAGCTATTATAAATCCTATATATAATAAATATTTTATAATGTTTTCTGAAATAATACGTAAAATTCTGATTGATGCATCAAAAGGTTCCAGTTGTCCAAAACGTTTAGAAGGAATAATTACAATTATTAAAATCGCAAAAATCAATAAAATATATAAAATAATAAAAAATGAAAATATCAAATAAGATATTCTATTTTTTTTAATATCTTTTAAAAGATTGTTAAAATTTTTAGATATCATTAAATATGTAATGTATAAAAATGTTTACTTTTGTAAATTTTATTTAAAACTTTAACCGTTATTTCTTAACTGTATTCGATTTTTCTCAAAAACGGAATATAATATTCTTAAAATCAAAAAAATAACAAATGTAATTAATATAATCTTCCAATATATCGAAACAGAAGTGGTTAAGTCAAAATTTTGAAATAAAATATATTCAATCAACTCATCTATCGGTTTGCCTTTCAATACAAAACTTACAAATAATGCCAATATTAAAAATAAAACCAATCTCAACGAAATTTCCGGTTCGCGTTTATAAAAAATAATTTTTGAAAATATAAACATAGGTAAAAATATATAAATTAAATAAGCAAATCCTTTAAATACAAGGCTTAAATTTTTAAGTAAAATAATACCTTCGATGTCTTCCGAATTTTTGAAAAAATATGTTGAAACCGCATATATTAAAATTATTAAAAGTGAATTTAATATTGCAACAATTAAACTTTTTAAAATTTTATTTTTATTATTTTCATAATTTGAGAGTTTTCTTTTTTCATTGTAAAATACGTAAGCCGTTTCAAGCGCCGATACGATATATATTACAGAAAAATATAGAAACGGAATCGAAATAAACACAATTATACTATGTGTAATAAATGATATTTTATCATAATCCGTAAATGGAATCTGTTCGATTTGTGAATATACGAATACTGAAGTTAAAATTGAAATAAAAATCAAATATATTATATGCAAAAATTTAACCGAGTTTATTAATTTATTTTCGTATTTTGCATTGTATATTACAGAAAATATTTTGTTGAATATATACGATATTGAAAAACTCAATAACAAATATATCGCATATAATAAAATCAATAATATGAGTGTAAAAAATAATAAAGCAAAATCATATATTCCTGTGACAGAAGTTGCCGGACTGAATAAAACAAATCCAAAAAGTAAGAAAATCGGGGAAATTATTGAAATAAAAAATATCAAATAAGATATTCGATTTTCTTTTACGTCTTTTAAAAGCTCAGGATATATCGATTTGATTCTTTCATTTATATTCATGATTTTCCTACCTTTTATTCATTCAACTTATATCTATTTAGTATTTTTTTGTATATCCGGACACACATATACGTACATGCACATAAGTGCACATATATATATATATATATATTTCCGTTAATCTATTTATTTTTATTCTTCTCTATTATTTTTATCAAAAGGTAGCTCCAAAAAATGGAAAATTAAAAAGTTTAAATTTTGAAAAAAATGAAAAATTTAAGTTAAAAAAAGAAAAAGTGTAAGTTAAAAAATGAAAAAAGTGTAAGTTAAAAAATGAAAAAAGTGTAAAAATAAAATGAGCTTAAAAGCTCATTTTTATTTTCAATTTGTTGTTATTTATTTTTTTTTTGTTTTGCGTTTTTTATTTGTAATTAATTATTTTGCAAGGTCGTAGTGTTGGTTTACGATTTTCAATGCGCAGAAGTCTCCGCACATTGTGCATGCGTCTTCGTCTCCGGGTGCACGGCTGTCACGTACTGCTTTTGCGTGTTTTCCGTCGATTGCGATTTCGTACATCTTTTCCCAGTCGAGATCTCTTCTGGCGCGTGCCATTGCGAGGTCTTCATCGCGTTTTCCAAGGCGAATCATGTCTCCTATGTGAGCTGCAATCATTGATGTTTTAACTCCTGTAATTACATCGTCGATGTTCGGAAGTGCTAAGTGTTCCGCAGGTGTAACATAACAGAGGAAATCACAGCCGTAAGATGCCGAAACTGCCGCACCGATTGCTGTTGTTATGTGATCGTATCCGGGTGCAATATCAGTTACAAGCGGACCCAACATGTAAAACGGTTTGTAGTTGCTCATGATTTTCATAAGCTGAACGTTCGTTTTGATTTGGTCGAGGGGAACGTGTCCCGGTCCTTCAACGATTACTTGCAAATCGTATTCGCTGTGTGCGCGTTCTGCACATTCGGAATTTATAATCAATTCCTGGATTTGTGCTCTGTCGGTCGCATCGTGAACAGCTCCGGCACGCATTCCGTTTCCGGTCGACAAAACGACTTCGTGTTCTTTTAAAATTTCACAAAGGTAGTCAAATTGTTCGTAAAGCGGATTTTCTTTTTCGTTGTGAAGCATCCATGTGCTCATAAATGCTCCTCCTCTTGAACAAAGTCCGCCGTATCTTCCGTGTCTTTGGAGTCTTTCAAGAGTGATTTTGTTAATTCCGGTGTGAATCGCCATAAAGCATGTTCCGGCCTTTGCTTGCTCTTCAGTAGCATTGAAAAGGTCGTCTTCCGTCATGTGAACGATAGAACCGTGTTTTCTTGCGGCTTCGATAAATGCCTGGTACAACGGAACAGAGCCTACCGGAAGTGAAATTGCATCACATACCGCTTTTCTCATTTCAAGGAAATCTCCGCCGGTTCCAAGTTCCATTAACGTGTCGGCGCCTGCTTCTTCTGCCGCAATTGCCTTTTTAACTTCCATGTCGATATCTACAATATCTGAAGATGAACCGATCGATGCGTTAATCTTTGTTCTGCACCCTTCTCCGATTGCCCCGAGTTTTACTTTTCTGTACGGGCTTGTCGGAATTACGATTCTGCCGGAAGCAATTCCTCTTCTTATAAACTCCGGGTCCAGATCTTCAAATTCGGCAACAATTTTCATCTCTTCAGTTACTTTACCGTTCTTTGCATCAGTTACTATTGACATTCTAAAACTCCATTAATTAATATTCAGTACTTTATTAATATTCAATACTTTATTAAAATTAAATACTTTAATCAATACTTTAATTTAAATAAAAATTCAAACTGTAAACTGTAATTACAATATTTTAGAATTTAAATATTTTACAATTTGAACATATTCATATTACAATATGGGATTATGTAATATAAAGATTTTCAAAAAGTAAACTTTACGATAAATCAAGTCTAATGGATTATAATGTCTACAAATGCTGAAAATTTTTAAAATTTAAAGTTACATTGTTTTGTATTCAATTTTTTATGATTTCAATTGTATTCATGTTTTCTTATTTTCTTATTTTCTTATTTTTCTTTTATGTTTGTTTTTTTAAATTTCCTTAATACTTTTGATTACTTATTTATATTGTTTAGTTCATTTATAAACAACATAAAAATGTATATCATTTGTAACACTATTTTTAATATATTTTTAATATATTTTTACATATTTTTATAAAAACAAACGGACTTTACAATTATGGAAGATATAAAAGGTATAAAAGGTATAACAGATATAGCCGATATTAAAATCGTGCATCCGCGGCCGAGTTCCATCGTTGCTTCACTTTACACTTTACGTGATATGAAAATAGACGTTGCAATTTTGCACGGGCCGCCCGGCTGCTCTTTTAAACATGCAAGGCTTCTTGAAGAAGACGGAATTCATGTTTTGACGTCCGCTATGGATGAAAATGATTTCGTGTTCGGGGGTCTTGACAAACTGAAATTTACTATTGAAAAAGCAATTGAACTTTTTTCGCCGAAGTCGATAGCGATTGTCGGGACTTGCACAAGTATGATAATCGGCGAAGAATTGTCGGAAGCCGTTTCGGATTATGAGGACAAAGCATCTTTTATTTGCGTTGAAATTCATGCAGGATATGCAAACAATACAGATGGTGTAATTGCCGTTCTTGAACCTGCTGTTAAGTCGGGTCTTTTGTCGGAAGACGAATTTTCAAGACAAAAAGAAATTCTTCAAAAAGCAACGGCCGTTGAAATTAAAGCAGGAGCCGCAAGTCAAGAATATTTAGCACCGTCACGCGGAGATATCAAATATAAAGTTGCGGAACGCCTAATTCAATTGCTTCGTGAAAATAAAAAAGGCGTTTTGATTCTCAATGCAAAAAAAGAAACGGCTTACATGTTTGCCGATGAAATCGTTGCGACTTATGAAATTGCCAAAAAATTAGGAGTTTCCGAAAACATTTCCGTTTTGTCGAACACGGATGTGAATCTGGGACTTCCGCGAGTCAGAGAGCATGCGGAAAATATAGAAAAAGGATACAAGGAAGCAGGTGTAGTTGTTGATGACATAATCGGCGGACTCGACGAATACGGAGTCACCGGAAAAACGGTATTGAATTTGATGAAAACGAAGTATGCCGATTCCGATTTTGTTTTAATTGCCGGAGTTCCTCATGCAATTCCTCCGGAAGCTTTTGAAAATATGGAAATATTTTCAATTACAAACGGCCCCAGACAAGTTCTTCCGTTAAAAGAAATCGGACACGACCACGTAATCGTTGAAATCGATTTGCATCCGAAAACGCTTGGAGTCGACAAAATAATTCCGTCCGAATTCGGAGACAACTTAAGATCCGTTTTTAGTGACAGTTTATAAATTAATATAATGGAGTTGGATATATTTATGGTTCAAAAAATAATTGCAATTTACGGAAAAGGCGGAATCGGGAAGTCGAGTACGGCATCAAATGTTGCTGCTGCGTGTGCCGAGTCGGGCTACAAAGTGATGATTATAGGGTGCGATCCAAAAAGCGACTCCTCGATTACTCTTTTGGGAGGAAAGCGCATTCCGACCGTTTTAGATACGTTGAGGGAAAAGAAAAACATAAAAAAAGAAGACGTAGTTTTTGAAGGATTCGGCGGAGTTTTGTGTACAGAAGTGGGCGGACCTGAGCCCGGAGTCGGATGCGCGGGAAGAGGAATTATAGTTGCAATCGAGACTCTTAAAAAAATCTATCCGGAATTCATGGACAACGACTTAATCATATATGATGTTCCGGGAGACGTTGTCTGCGGCGGTTTTGTAGCTCCAATCAAAAAAGGCTTTGTAAACGAAGTTTATGTTTTGACATCGGGAGAATACATGCCGCTTTATGCCGCAAACAATATTTGTCGCGGTTTTTCAAAAATCGGAATGAAGTTGGGAGGAGTTATATGCAATTCCCGAAATGCGTTTTTGGAACGTGAACTTGCGGAAGAATTCGCAAATAAAATCGGTTCAAAATTAATCGGCTACATTCCCAAAGATCCTATAGTTCAAAATTGCGAAAGAGACGGTTTTTCAGTATTGGAAAATGCCCCCGATTCCGAAATCGCCGAAATTTACAGAAAACTTGCAAAAGAAATTATGGAAAATTCCGACAGCGTAAACCCGACACCGCTTTCTGACGATGAACTTAGAAATTTATCAAAAAAATATGCAGCGGACGAATAAGAATAAGAATAAGTAGAATTATCAATTTAAATAAAAGTAAAAACATAATTAAAATCTGTGAAAAATAATCGGGCTTAAGCCCGATTATTTTTCCTTTTTAATTCTTACGAAAAACCGACTTTCGTTTTTTCTATTTCTATGATCCGCTCTCGCTTTCGTTTTTTCCATTTCCATGATTCGCCCCTGCTTTGTTTTTTCCATTTCCATGATTCACTCTCGCTTTCGTTTTTTCTATTTTCATTATTCGCCCACGCTTCCGTTTTTTTGTTTTTGGCGGCTCAAATCAATAATTTTCCGTGATTCGTTTTTTTATTTTTAATGAAAAAACCGAGCATTAGGAGCTTTCACATAGGGATTGAACAAAAACTTAAGTGACGGCTTCAAGCGGAGCAAAGGAAAACCACACTGGAGAGTAGAACCTCTAGTGTGGTCTTTTATCTTAGCGTGTTTAACTTAATC
>JAAYST010000017.1 GCA_012518265.1 Candidatus Methanofrustulum fimipullorum
AATAAAAAATGAATGATATGAAAAAAATAATTGAATAAACTGTCAGAGCAGAGCTCTGACAGGATCAAGTATTTCGTTCATATATTTTGCTGCCGAATTTTTCAAATCGAGCGGATGTACTTTTCCGGATTCGAATGCCGTTTCAAGTTCTTCATATGACTCGTAGTATTCATTTCCGCCGAATTTTTCGGGTTTTTCAATAACGATTTTTTCATATCTTGGGAATATATGGTATTTGAAAAGTTCCAAAACGGGGTTATTTTCAATATCACCCTGTTGGCAGTATGCTTTTTTAAGTTTTTTGGAAACGTCTTCCGCCGAGTCGTCAACCGATATGAAATTGTCGTTTGAAGAAGACATTTTATTTCCGTCAAAACCCATCAAAATAGGCGTGTGAACGCAAACGGGAGCAGGAAATCCCAATTCGGGCAAGTGTTCGCGCGCAAGCATATGAATTTTTCTTTGATCCGTTCCTCCAACAGCAATATCGATTCCCAAAAGAGCGATATCCAAACTTTGCATAATTGGATAAATTAATTGAGAAACCATCGGATTATCCATTGCACGACCGACTTCATCCATACTTCTTGTAGCACGATTTAAAGTAACGGACTTTGCCATTTGTAAAACTTTAAGCATATAATCAGGATCAAGTTGATAATCCGAACCATATACGAAACGAGTTTTTTCTTCACTCAAACCTAAAGCAATAAAACATTGCTTGTTGAAGTCTGCAGTTTTTCGGACTTCTTCCATAGTTCCTTTTTTATTTAGATGAGCGTGAACGTCTGCTAAAAGGATAGTAATTTCACAGCCTGCTTTTTGTAAATCCAAAAGCTTGTTTACAGTCATCACATGCCCCATGTGAATTTTGCCGCTGGGCTCATATCCGACATAAGCTTTCGGGTTAGATTTTTTTTCAAAAAGTTCGCGCAATCCGTCTTCAGTTACTATCTCATCCGTATTTTTCCGAACAAGATTAATTTTCTCGTCAATATCCATGTCCATGATGAGCCCAACAATAAAAATAAATCTGTTAATATAAAAACAAATAATATGAAAATAAATATTAAAATTAAATGTTAAAATTAAAATGTTAAAATAAAAATATTAAATAAAAATATTAAAAAGTGTAATAAAAAATAAATTAGAAATATAAGAAATAAAAATTTTATAAAAATATTATAAAAATATTATAAAAATATTATAAAAATATTATAAAAATATTATAAAAATATTATAAAAATATTTAAAGATTAATGGATCAAATTAGATTAAATGAAATGTTTCATTTAATCTAAATCCGTTCTTTCGAATTTTCTTATGACATCTCTAATTAATACAATATCTGCCGCACTTATAACCCAGCGATAGGGAAGAATGATACCGTCTCCTGAAATGTCGAAAACGTCTCTGTTAATATTGTTTGCAACGATTCCGGTTACCGACTGGCTTTCAACGTCAATCAAAAGATCGACTACTTTTCCTACATATATACCGGTATTAGTATAAATGTCTCGATCGAAATAAGACCTAAGTTCCGTGTACATGATAATACCTTTTCATTGAATTGAGAAATAAATTAATTTAATTTAAGAATAAATAAAATCGTGATTAAAATAAATTATATTAATATTAAAATAAATTACGATTAAAATAAATTACGATTAGAATAAATTACAATTAAAATAAAATAACCGTGATTAAAATTAAACAAATATATAAACAAATATAATAATAAACAACAGTTATAAATTTTACTATTTTGACTATTAACTATTTTGTAATGTATGTTTAACGTATATTTATAGACAGTAATCTATAATAATCTTTCTTAAAATGAATTAAAACTGTTTAAAGTTTGAAAGAAGTTTTATAACTTTTTTATTCATTTCTTCAGTTCCGATCGTAATTCGAATTAAGTTTCGGCCGGACCCTCTAAACGATTCACAGTTTCTGATTATAACTCCGTTATTTAAGAGATGTTCGGATACTTGTTTTGAAGTATAAGGATATACATTTACCGCTATAAAGTTTCCGTCTGTTGGGTATACTTTAAATTTTGTATTATTATGAATTCCGTCTGTTAATTGTTTAATTCCTTCGTGAACAAGTTTTTTACTTTTTTCTATATATTCAAAATCCGAAAGTGCCGCAATTGCGGCACTTTCAGAAACAGAGCTTATTGAAAACGGAAGAGAGATTTTAAGCAAATCTTTAACGATTTCCCGAGACATAATCCCGTAACCGATTCTAAGACCTGCTAAGCCGTAAACTTTTGAAAAGGTTCTTCCGATTATAAGATTGTCAAATTCTTTTAAAAGATGAACCATACTTGGTTTTGTTGAAAATTCGATATAAGCTTCATCGAGAAATACAATGCAATTCGAATTTTTACAAATATGGCGTATATCTTTTTCGGAAATACTGTTTCCGGTCGGATTGTTTGGAGAACACAAAAATATTATTTTTGTATTTTCTCCGACACTGTTTATTATTTCATCGGGATCTATATCGAAATTTTCTTTTCTTTGAACAAAAACGGGAGTTGCACCATATGTTTTTGCAGATATTTCATAAAAAGAAAAAGTGGGAGTTGAAATTACAACTTCATCTCCGGAAGATAAAACTGCTTTTGAAAGTGAATCAATAAGGCTGTCCATTCCGGGTCCGGTTGCAAAAATATTTTCCGGACTAAAAGATAAGTTTTCCGCAATTGCTTTTCGCAAATTTTCTGCATCTGCAAGCGGATACATATTGGAATTTGCAAGCGACTTTTTTGCAGCATCAATTGCGGCCGGAGACGGCCCGAGCGGATTTTCATTTGACGCAAGCTTAATTATATTTTCCGGCGGAATGCCGATTTCGGCAGAAGTTACCTGAATAGACTTTCCCGGAACGTACGGCGGAATAGATTCAACATGAGAATTTAACAGTTTTTTGTAATCCAAATGAATACCTCGTTTGCTTGTTGTTTTTTGTTATTTTTTTTGTTGTTTTTTTTGTTGTTTTACGTTTTTTGTTGTTTTTTTTGTTGTTTTTTTTTTGTTGTTTTTTTTTGTTGTTTGTTTTTTGTTATTTTACGTTTTTTGTGAAGGTATATTGTCCAAAACGTCTACAACTTTATCTATTTCTTCTTTTGAAATCGTAAGAGGCGGTATAAATCTAACTACATTTCCGGATGTTACGTTTAACAAAACACCCGATTCTCTTGCTTCATTAACAATATACCCGCATGGATGATCGAGTTCAACTCCTACTAAAAGTCCTTTCCCGCGTACTGAAACAACATCTTTTCGTTTCATGGAAGACAACTTTTCTTTTAAATATTTCCCCATTTCAAAAGAGTTTGAAATCAAATTGTCTTCTTCTATAATTTTAATTGACGCCAAAGCTGCGGCAGAAACGAGCGGAGATCCGCCAAATGTTGATGCGTGCTCGCCTGCACCGAAAGACAAGCCTTCTCTTGCAGCAATCGCCCCCATTGGAAGACCGCCTGCAATTGCTTTTGCCATAGTCATAATATCGGGTTGGACATTAAAATTGTCTTTACAGAACCATTTACCGGTTCTTCCGAATCCTGTTTGTACTTCGTCAAATATTAAAAGAATACCGTTTTCATCACAGATTTTTCGAACTTCCTGCAAATAATTGTCATTTGGAACGTGAACGCCTCCTTCACCTTGAATCGGTTCCAAAACGACAGCCGCCGTATCTTTTGAAATTGCATCACTTACGGCTTCGGAATCGCCGAATTCTACGAATTCGGCTGATTGAACTAAAGGTTCAAAAGGAATTCTGTATTTCTCGCCGTAGGTTAATCCGAGGGATCCGACAGTTCTTCCGTGAAATGAGTGTTTAGCTGCAATAAACTTACTTTTTCCGGTTTTAAGACGAGCAAGTTTAATTGCGGCTTCCATTGCTTCCGCACCGGAATTACAAAAGAAAACGCGCGACATTCCGGAAATTTCACAAAGCTTTTCCGCAAGATTTGCTTGCGGTTTGTTATAGTAAAGATTTGAAATATGAATTAATTCGGATGCCTGTTTTGTAATTGCATCTACAAATCTTTTGTCACCGTAGCCGATAGAATTAACAGCAATTCCGGAAACACAATCGATATAATTCTTCCCTTCAGAGTCGGTTAAAATAGAACCTTTCCCCTTAACGATTTGAATCGGTTGGCGACCATAGTTTTGCATTACATACTTTTGATCTTTTAATTTTGTTGCTTCAAATTCAGATTTACCGTCATAAACACCTGTTTCGGATTTTTTCATATTTCAGTCACTCAATTTCGATTAGTAATTTGTAATTTATAATTTGTAATTTATAATTTGTAATTTATAATTTGTGATTTATATTTTGTAATTTTTAATTTTAATTTTATTATTTTTATAGTTTTTATAATTTATAGTTTTTATAATTTATAGTTTTTATAATTTATAGTTTTTATAATTTATAGTTTTTATAAATATTTATTTCTGTTCAGTTTCTTTCTTAACGGATACACCCGATTTAAAACCTTTTCCGACTTCAGAACCGCAACCGAT
>JAAYST010000096.1 GCA_012518265.1 Candidatus Methanofrustulum fimipullorum
ATTTATCACATATGGTCCGCTCTAAAAAACGAATAAAACGCAGCACCCGTTAAAATCTTTAAACGAATTAAAAATACATTCGTTTAAAATCTTTAAACGAATTAAACACACATTCGTTTAAAATCTTAAAGTCAAAGATTACACGGTTTCCGAAATATCCTAAAATGTGCCGCACCGCAAAAATTAACGAAACGCAAGTTTTTCCATAAAAATAAGAAATCCGGGCACCGGTTTTCTTAAAAAAGAATAAAAATAAGCACCCGTTAAATCTCAAAAATAATAAAACGAGTAAACAGAATTAGGCCACCGACACCGAAACCTTACGGGAAAAGAGTAAAACGGGGAAACGAAATTGGGCCAAAAACACCAAAACCGTAAAGGAAAAGAGTAAAACGAAAAAACAAAATTAGGACGCCGACGCCAAAACCTTACGGGAAAAGGATAAAACGCAGCATCCGTTAAAATCTTAAAGAAAATTAAATGCCGTACCCGTTTAAATCTTAAAAAGCACCGCATCACAAAAATTAACGGTCGGCCGTTTTTTTTTCAAAAAATGAAAAAACGGACCTCCGTTTTTTCTTTTATATATTATTTTTATATTATTCTATTTATGCCGACATTTGTTCTCCTATATATTCGTCAAGAAGAGTTAAAAAGGTTTGAAGGGAATCTTCCGGAATCGTTGCGCCTGCGGCAATATCGTGTCCTCCTCCAGTTCCTCCCACGATATCCGAGACTTCTGACATTGCAGTTGACAAGTTTAAACCGCGTCTAATAAGTTCTTGAGTTCCTCTTGCCGACACTTTTATTCCGTCTTCGGAGTTTGCAAGCCCTATTATCGGTTTTTTCCTGTCGGTTCCTTCCAATGAACTCGACATGCTTGCAATGATTCCTACAATTGTGTCTTTAATTTCCGTTCCGGAATAGAAATATTGTATATTTTCCATTTGCGTAATACCGGAATCTTTTACAAAATTAAGACCGTTTACAAGGTTTTTGCGGTGTTCGGAGAGAAGAGTTCTTGCATGTTTAAGTGCTTCTTCACGGTTTCCGATGCAAACCGCCATTCCGATTTCAGCTTTGTCGTATCTGCCCGTTGAATTTAAAAGAGTTGCGTATTCCGACGCATCTCTTAATTCACTTCCCGGTTTTTCGTTAACGAGAGTATAGCATTCCTGAACGAGCGACTCGAGTTTATGCGTTTTGAAGTTCAGATTTAGACAATATCCCATGAGTCCCGAGACGATTTTTTGCTTCTCTTCATCGCTTAATTCTATCCAAAGCTTTGCGCCGTCGTTTCTGCTGTACCCTACAGATAATTTTTGTAGAAAATTGATGCATCCTTCTTCATTTCCCGTCAATCCCGGAATATACGGATCAGATGTGTATTGAAGAATTTTATAAACCGGTCTTGTCTGTTTTCCAAAAAGACTTAAATCAAGTGCGTATGACAAAACGCCTTCTTCTACACCTTCTTCCAATATTATTCTGTTCATGCTCACGAGTTTTCTGTACTTTCTGTTTTGCATATCTCCTATTGCGCCAACAATTGCAATTGCTGCAAGGTCTTTGTTTTGCCCCGGAATTTCTTCAAGCGCTCTTGCAAGCAAATATGTTGTGCCCGATCCGCTTATTTCATAAGATCCGTTTGCGCCGAAAATATGCGGATTCAAATGACCCGGAAGCGTTTTTGATTTCTCTTCAATATTTTCGCTTCTCCCCGACAAAACGTGATGGTCGCAAATAACGGCATCAATTCCCGAATCGACGATGTAGTCCGCAACCGTACTTCCCAAATCTGTAAACAAGTACAATTTGCTTTTGTCGCTGCACAATGATTTTATTGTTGCTTCGTCGATTTGTCGGACAAATGAAACATCGTGTTCAATTCCTCTTCTTCCAAGAGCGGTTTTTGCAATTGCCGCCGATGTAATGCCGTCCGCATCGTTGTGCGATATAATATGAACATTTTCACTTTCATTTACCAATTTTGCACACAAATCGGCCCTTTTTCTCATTTTATCCATAATTTCTAAAGACATCATTTCCCTGTTTTTATTAATTTAAATATATAATTTTTATTTATGACTTTTATTTATGATTTTTATTTATGACTTTTATTTATGACTTTTATAATTTGAATTATGATTTGAATTTACGATTCAACTACGATATTTTATTATAAAAAAAGCTCTTTTTTTGAAAATAAAAAAGAATTATATATCAGTCGATTCGAGAATATATTTTTGTTTGATTTTTCTTTTTTCTTATTTTAATGATACGCCCCGCATATTTTTTTGTTTTCGGGCTGCGAATTTTAAGATTTTTCCCGTGCCCGTTTTTTTTTATTTTTAAATGATAACCCGCATCGTTTTATTTCTTTCCCGTAAGGTTTCGGTGTCGGTGGCCTAAATGTTGTTGTTTTGTTTTATTCGATCCACACGTCCGGACTGACTTTATAGCTTTCTTTTACTCTTGTTATTTCCGGATATTCTTGTATTTCTTCTAAGGTAAATTTCAGTTCCGAGTTTTGAAACTTTTTTTCTACGTCTTTCCACGGGATTGCATATGCCTGTTTCGGATTTCCGGAACCGTATCTCAATTCAACCGCAAGAAACCCTCTTCTTCCTGACGAATTTAAAAAATCACTCGTTCTGTCGATTTGATGCACTCCGTTTTTATCTTCTGTAAAATGCTGCGTGAAATATAATGCTTTTGCACCTTTTTCAACAGAAACGCTTTTGCATTCTATTCCTAAATAATAATCCGGGTTTAACGAATCTACAAGTATATCAATAAATTGGGCCGTAAATCTGTGCTGTTTCATTCTGTAAGAAATTCCGCGAATAGACATTTTTTCAAAATAATCATTAAACGACCTTACTAAAACCCGTTCAAAATCGTTACTCATAATAATCAGTTCATAATAAATACGTTTTTTGTAATTAAAGGCTTTTCATTAAAACATAAAAAACATAAAACATAAAACATAAAAAATAAAAATAAAAAACGTATCGGTAATATATAATAAAATAATGAAATTATTTATAACAAAACACTATTATAACTATTAATAATTGCTTCGGGGAATATTTTTTATTATGTCATTTAATGAATACGATGAGAATGAATTAACGGGTGGAGACGAATTTTCCGAATATA
>JAAYST010000108.1 GCA_012518265.1 Candidatus Methanofrustulum fimipullorum
ATTGACAGTGGCATGTTGTATCAGCCCAACTTTGGCTATGGGGCCTTTACAGTTCCCCACTTTGATACGTACATGCGGCGCACCATGTCGTTGATCAAGCTTGCCTGATCTCTTCCACCCAGCCTGAGTCTGTCAGATTTCCTTGGCGGGACTAGGATCGTGGGCTATGTCTTCTGAACGTCTGAATCCTCCCGTTGCCGCTGTCCGCCCCATCACCCGAACCCATCATGGAATCGACTTTGTTGATGATTATGAATGGCTCCGTGACAAGGAATCCCAGGAAACCATCGACTACCTGGAGGCAGAAAATGCCTATACCGATGAGCAGACCGAACACCTGAAGGCGCTACGCGATAATATTTATGAGGAGATCAAGTCGCGTGTGAAGGAAACCGACATGTCGGTTCCGGTCCGCAATGGACAGCACTGGTACTTCGGCCGCACAGAAGAAGGAAAGAGCTACGGCATCTACTGCCGCATGCCTGTGGGTGAGGAACCCTGGGTGGCACCGGAGATCCCGGAGGAACCAGCACCCGATGAGCAGGTGTTCCTCGATGCCAATGAGCTTGCAGAAGGCCACGAATTCTTCTCCATGGGCACCTCCACCGTGTCCCCCTCCGGCCGTTACCTGGCCTATTCCGTGGACACCACCGGTGAGGAACGCTTCACCCTGCGTTTCAAGGATCTCGAGTCCGGTGAGCTGCTGGCAGATGAACTCACCGGGATCTTCTACGGCTCCACCTGGGTGGGGGAGGATTACCTCTTCTACCAGTGTGTTGATGATGCCTGGCGTCCGGACACCATCTGGCGCCACAAGATCGGCACCCCGGTGGAAGAGGATGTGCTGGTCTATCACGAGACTGATGAGCGCTACTCCGCCTGGATCGGCACCACCCGTTCCGATAAGTTCATCCTGCTCGGTTCAGCCTCCAAGGTGACCTCCGAGGTCCAGTACATTCCCTATGATGATCCAGAAGCTATGCCTGAGGTACTCATTCCTCGTGAGGAAGGCGTGGAATATGACGTCGACCATGCGATCATCGCGGGCACAGATACCTGGTTGGTTGTGCACAACAAGACCGGCCCGAACTTCGAGGTCGGCCATGCACCCGTTGGCACGCTTGGTTCCCTTGCAGACCTGGAACCACTGGTCACTCACCATGATGAGGTGCGCATCGAGGGCGTTGACTGCTTCCGCGACCACCTGACCATCGGGTACCGCTCGGGGGCGATCGGACGCATTGCGGTGATGAAGCTTGATGACGCCGGATTCACCACCTTCCAGGAACTGGAATTCGACGAGGAGCTCTACACCGTCGCCTCCTCCGGCAACCCGGAATGGGATGCCCCCGTCATCCGCGTCAGTTACGGTTCCTTCACCACCCCGGGCCAGCTCTTCGACTACTGGATCGAATCAGGTGAACGTGTCCTGCTCAAGCAGCAGGAGGTCCTCGGTGGCTACAACCGTGAGGAGTACACCGCCTCCCGCCTCTGGGTCACCGCGGGCGATGGCGCACAGATCCCGGTGTCCCTGGTGCACCGCGCAGACCTGGAACTGAAGAACGCCCCCACTCTGCTCTATGGATACGGTTCCTATGAAACCTCCATCGACCCAGGATTCTCCGTGGCACGCCTGTCCCTGCTGGACCGCGGCATGGTCTTTGCCATCGCGCACGTCCGTGGCGGTGGAGAAATGGGCCGTGGCTGGTACGACAACGGCAAGATGGAAACCAAGAAGAACACCTTCACCGACTTCATCG
>JAAYST010000004.1 GCA_012518265.1 Candidatus Methanofrustulum fimipullorum
ATTAATTAAAAACTCAGAATACCAAACCGAAGCTTTCAAGTTTCTTTTTAGCATCCGAATATACTTTGACGTGTTCGTCAGTCGGTGTAACTGTTTTAACGTCGTAACATTCTTCGAATGTTTTACCTGCAGGAGCTTTGGAGTAGTTGTTTTCGTAGCTTGAAACAATTCTGTCGATGATTTTGTTTACTTCATCTATTTCAAGACCGCATGTTGCTCTTGAAACTTCACCCATCATACGGGCTTCCATACCGGTTGTTTTGTTTGTTACTACACCTTTTGCAGCTGCAACACCAGAGAGAATTTCTCTTCCGGATGCTGTGTCTGTCATAGATTGTGCTGCCAATTCAAGGAAACACATTTCAGTACACGGACCGGAGCACGGGTAGTATTGGTTTCCTTTCAAGAAGCCTGTGTGTTTTGAAATTGCTGCACTGGCCCATCCTGCAACTGCGAGTGTTTCACGAGTGTTTGTTGAACCCCAGCGAATGTGGACAGGTCCGTCAAGGTGCCAGCTTGCACCAGACATTACGAATGCGTTGATGTGTGCTGCAACGTCTACGATTGCTGTTTCTTCAAGACCGCCTGCGTATCCACCGTAAATCGGCATTTGTTCATCCATTATGATGTCGCTGTTTCCGTGGTAGTGAGCAATTACTGAAACTGCATCCAAGTCTACTTTCAACTCGTTGAGTTGTGAAACTTCGTGGCTGTCCCATCTTTGCATACCGCCGATTGTGTCGGCTGAGATGTTTCCTTGTGCTGTCAAGGATGTTTCAGGGCCCTATATACCGATTAAAGGTCTGTCACAGTATGCTGCTGCTTGTTTAATTAAGCGGCTTTCCATTTTTGCTGCCAAAATTTCGTAAGGAGTGCTCGGAACCGGAGATTTTCCGCGAATAGACATCAATACACCGTTTACGATTGTGTCTACTTCTTTTTCCATTGCGTAACTCATGTGGATCGGAATAAACATTTCTTCCGAAACCGGAGATCCTGTAGGACCACCTTGAATAATCGGTTTTCTTTTGTCACCAACTTCTCTTTTGCGGACGTTTACTGCATCTCTTCCGGAACCCAATTTGAATTCAACTTGCGGGTTGTTTATAGATTCCCAGATTTCTTCTTCGGTGTATTTGACTACACGGCTTAAGTCTGTAACGAAAATACCGCTTTTGAGAAGCATTTCGAAACCTGCTTGGAAAAGCTTTTCAATCATATCTTCGTCTGTCGGAACAAATTCCCCTTTGAAATCAAGTTTGTATTTTTGTTTAAGTTCCATTGCGTTCATCGGAATTGTCATAAGATCCCAATCATCTTGGGTGCATTTTTCTCCGACTTTTGCACGGTCATAAAATTCGTAAATATCCATTGATTTTTTGTATGTCATCTCTTAAATCCCTCTATAAAATGTTTATCGATTAAAGAATAATATGTTTTAGCACACTTATGCTTTAGCTTTTTGTCCGACTTTTGCGCCTTCTTTTGCTGCTGCTTTGTCGCCAACCATAAGTTTGTCGGCTACAAGTACTGCTGCTGCTGCGTTTTCGGCTGTTCCGTCTGCACCGATTTCATCAATCCAAGATTGTGAAACAGGAGCACCACCGAACATACATTTAACTTTGTCGCGAATTCCCGCTTCGTTGATTGCGATCATTAAATCTTTTTGACTGAGCATTGATGTTGTCATGAGTGCTGAACCTACAAGCAAGACTTTGTCTTGTTTTGCGGCAGTCAATTCGTCGACTACTTTTTCGTTCGGAACATCTACACCGAGTGTTTTTACATCATATCCGTTTGCACCAAGCATTGTTGAAACTAAACGGTTTCCGATATCGTGAATGTCACCTTCTTGTACGAATGAAATTGCGTATCCTTTAGATTCGCTTCCGTCGCCTTTTTCAAGTTCGGGAGTCAATAAAACCATTGCTTCATTCATCGCTTTTGCGGACATCATGATTTGAGGGAGGAAAATTTCACCATCTTCAAATCTGTCACCAACGATTTTCATACCTTCTGCAAGTCCATTTTGGACGATATCTAATGCTGGAATTCCTTTTTCCATTGCTTCTTTCGTTTTTTCTACTGTTCCGGCTAAGTTTTGTGTGTTAACTAATTCTGCCAATTCTGCAAATATTTTATCTGCCATATTTCAACCTCTTTAAATAAATTAACTAAACTGACAAATCTACATATTTCAGTTTCGTTTTCATTTCAAATAATGATTTTGTTTCCATTAGTAAAATATAACAAGCTTAAACAGCTGTTGCACTAATGATGAGCTAGAAATGTTTTAAACAGATATATAGTAAATGCCGTATAATAATCTAAGTCATTTATTCTATTTGATACAATCATAATTTAATAATTAAACGTAATTTTAAGAAGCAAATGTAATACAACAATATATTTTAAAAAATATAGTATCGTTATAAAATATAACAAGCAATAAAAAAATACAAAGCTGTTATAAAAAAACAACTCGAAAAATAACAGAGTTTATATAAAAAGGATTTTTAGAAAAACGATTATATAATTAAATAGTGTAATAATAATTCATCCAAATATGGAGGACAAAAATAGTATGTCAGATGAAACAGAAAACATAATTAGCATGCCGTTAATCGGCGACGACGCACCGAGTTTTACAGCAATTACAACACAAGGCAAAGTAGACTTTCCGAAAGACTATAAAGGGAAATGGGTAATTCTTTTCTCACACCCGTCCGACTTTACACCGGTTTGTACCACCGAGTTTATGACATTTGCCTCAATGGCCGATGAATTCAAAGATATGAATACAGAACTTATCGGACTTTCAATCGATTCTTTACACTCTCATATTGCATGGTTGAGAGCTATTAAAAATTATGAATGGAAAGAAATGAAAAATATTGACGTTAAATTTCCGGTAATTGAAGACTTAAAAATGGACGTTGCACGAAAATACGGAATGATTCAACCGAAACAATCCGACACTTCTGCAGTCCGTGCCGTATTTATAATCGACCCGAAGGGTAAAATCAGATCGATTCTCTACTACCCGCAAAGTACAGGGCGAAATATGCAAGAAATTAAAAGAATGATTGCAGCACTTCAAAAAGCAGATGACGAAAAAGTAGCAACGCCTGCAAACTGGATGCCGGGAGACGATGTAATAGTCCCGCCCGCAAACACATGCGAAATGGCTGAAGAAAGAACAAAGAATCAAGAAGGTATGAACTGCCTTGATTGGTACTTGTGCTTCAAAAAAGATAAAAAATGATATTACCATAAATTAAATATATCATATAAATATACCATAAAATATCATAAAATAAAATTATTTGGTATAAAATATATGATTTATATATGATTTAAAAAATACAAAATAAAAATAAGTAAAAATAAAAACAAAAATAAATAAAAAAATAAAAAAAATCCAAATATTTTTTAATGTATCATTTATGTCTTTTTTAATTTTTTAATTCTTTATAAAATCTTTTAAAATTTTTTATTCTTTATAAAGTCATTTTTATAAAGTCATTTTAACTCTTTAAATTCTTTATAAAGTCTTTTTCTTCTTTTTTTATAATGATATAAATTTTTGTTTTATGGTTTCATATTATGATATAAAATATTTATTTTTTTATTTTATTTAGAAAACTCTTAAATTTTGTTTAAACTTTTGATAAAAAGTTTAAATTTAATTTAAACTTTTATAAAGTAATTTACTTAAAATCAGTATTTGTGATCTTTAGCAAATTGGACGATTGCTTTTAAGTTTTCTGTCGGTGTAGCCGATACGATACCGCACCCGGGTGCGATGATTTTGGCACCTTCGTCAAACGCTTTTTGGCTTGCTTCCTTAATTTGTTCAGGAGTTCCTTTCCAGAGAACTTGAACCGGATCAACGTTTCCGATAATTACTGCATTTTCGGCGTTTGCTACAGCTTCTTTAATGTTTACTTTTTGATCAACACTGATTCCGTGTACACCTGCACTATCCATTAATCCAATTCCTTTTGTGGTATCACCGCATATGTGAAGAACGACAGGAACATCGTGTTTGTTCATTGCTTCTACGATTCTTTTGTGGTACGGAACTGCAAATTTGTTATAGAAATCGGCACCGAGAAGCTCATAACTTGCTGTCGGGTCAATAATTACTATTGTGTCTGCTCCCGCTTTTACCATTTCTTCGGCATATTTTATACAGAAGTCGGTTGTGTGGTTGATTAAAGGTTCAGCAACGGGGTCGTCCATCATAATTCCCATAAACCAGTTGTCACCGTTTAAGTGTTGTGCCAATGAGAACGGACCAATCATTGAGCCGATAATCGGAAGTTCATCGCCGTATTTTTCGGCAAGAATTTTAATAGATTCGATTATACGATCACATCTTGTATCGCCGCCGAATTTAATTTCTTTGTGCTTTTCAAGATCATCGAGGTTTGCAATCGTGTGCCCTATAACGGACGGTTGTTGGACTTTTGTACCCGGTTTTATTTCGCATCCGAAGTATTCGGCTTCCGCCGTAATGTCGAACGGAACTCTGACAGCTTCATATCCGGCAACCGTATGTGCGGCTTCTGCAAGACCGGCTATTAATTCCGGCTCTTCGTTTGCCTCGGGCCAGAAAATGTCAACGGCCTCCATTTGTTCAACTGTTGCTGTTTGTGTAAAACAAACTGCGGGCATTCTGTCAAATTCCTGTTTTTTAAGAACTCTGTATAATCTTTCTTTTGGTGTATATACTCTTTCTTTTGGTGTATATTTTGTCATTATTTACCTCCGTGAAGTAAAACATATTAAAGCTTAAAAAAATAATAAGCTTTATTATTTATGAATGACCTAAATAGTAATAAATATTTCCTATTATTGAAAAAAATTATTACTTAAAAAAATTAAAAAAATTAAAACATAAAATAAAGCATAGAATAAAGCATAAAAAACAATATATTCTTAAAAGTAATATTTACGAAATATTTTGTTTAAACAATATTTTTATAAGTTTTTAAGTTTTGTCGGAGTATAAACTATGTATGCAATTGCATTAGATTTGGGAACAAGCGGTTTTAGGGCACAGTTGTTGAATTTGGAAACTAAAAAAGTGATACAGACGATTATTACGATGGGACATCCGCTTCCCGGCGGAAATGTTATGGACCATCTGGATTTTGCAATAAATACAGGAGAAGACGTTGCAAACGAAATTATAATTCAAACTGTTACAAAAATGTTTAAAACATTCGACATAGACTTCAAAGACGTCAGAAGAATTGCTGTTTGCGGAAACCCGATTCAACTTTCGTTATTCCAAAATATGGAAATAAGAGATTTGGCGTACGCAGGAGAAACGAAACTTAAAAAACTCGGGATAACTGTTGTAGACAGAAGTGCAAACAGAGTTCCTGCAAACGAAATTTTTGGGGACTATATTAAATGGAACGACTCTTGTTACGTTGCAGTACCACCTGCAATTAAACACGAAATCGGAGCAGACGCACTTGCAATGATGACTGAAACCGACTTTTTAAAGCAAGATTCTCCGTGTATGGTAACGGATTACGGAACAAATGCCGAGATGGCGATAAAAGTTGGAGATAAAATTATAACAGCAAGTGCCGCAGCCGGACCTGCAATAGAAGGTCAGGGAATCACTTGCGGTATGCTTGCAAGCCCGGGTGCTATTTCAGACGTTAACAAAGAAGGGGACTACTGGAGATTAACAGTACTTGACGAGAATATGTTGACGACAAAAGGAGATTTGGTAGACCCTGTGACAGGAGAAATTCACGAAAAAGGTGAAATTGAGCCTGTAGGAATTACGGGAACCGGAGTTATTGCATGTGTCTCTGTTGCCTTAAAAACAGGATTAATTAAAAAATTGCCGACGCCGCCGAACGGAAAAATCATATTGGGCAACGGAATCGAAATTTCCGATAAAGACATAGTTGAAGTCGGAAAAGCAATCGGTGCAATAAGAGCGGCACAGGCAACACTTATGGTTGCGGCCGGACTTGAATACGACGAATTGGAATATGCATACATTTCAGGTGCAACAGGAACATATGTCGATGGGAAAAAGGCGGCTGATTTGGGATCTGTTCCAAGCTATGCAAAAAATGTAGTGCAGTTTGGAAACACTTCGATTTCGCTTGCACACAAACTTGCAATCGACGATTCATATTTGGAAGAACTTGACAAAATTGCAAAGAAAATTACGGCGGACCACTTGATGATGGCAACATCTCAGGAATTTAAAGATATCTACGTATGTGAACTTTCATATTGGGAACAGGGAATGGATATTGAAATGTTCAAAAAGATGATGGAAATGTTCGGGCTTAAGCCTTTCCCGTTTGAAGCAAGAGACGATGTAAACATTACAAGACGTGTTTTCAGAGATATAGACGATGTCGGAGAAAAGGGATTAAAACTTGTACCTGATATCGGAATTATGTTGGAACAAGATGTAGACGGCTGTATTTTCTGCAGAAAATGCGTAAAAGAATGCCCGGAAAACGCAATTGATGTAATTCAAGATGAAAACAAAAACAGAAGAATTCTTATCGACAGCCAGCACTGCCTTGGAACGAGCTGCCGCAGATGTGTAACCGTTTGTTCGGAAAGTGTAATTAACCATGCAAAATTGAATGTAAAGAAAAAAGATGAGGCTTTTGCGGTATAAGAAATTTATAGAAACTCATGACAAAACATATTAAAAAAACGAGTACGTATATCATAGACATGAAACTTTCCAAAAGCGATAAACGGTTTTCGGACGGAATTGAAATTGCATCGGAATATATAAAAAACGGTGATGTTGTTGCGTTTCCGACCGAAACTGTTTACGGTCTTGGAGGATCTGTTTTTATTAAAAGTGCCGTTGAAAAAATATTTGAAGTAAAACACAGGCCTGAAGAAAAACCTTTGAGTGTTTTGATTTCAAAACCGGAAGATATGAAGGCTATTGCGATCGATATTCCAAAAAGTGCGCATGTTTTGGCTGAAAATTTTTGGCCGGGACCGCTTACTATGATTTTGAAAAAGAATAAAGACGTGCCCAACACCACCAGCGCCTGTAAAGACACGATAGGTCTTCGTATTCCGGACCATCCGATTCCGCTTAAAATTATTGAAAAAACCGGGCCGCTGGCATGCCCCAGCGCAAACATATCAGGAAACCCGGCTCCTGTAACCTGTTTTGACGTTGCTGAAAATTTGGCGGGATATATCCCGCTTATACTCAACGGAGGAAAAACGGAAATCGGAACGGCATCAACTATAATAGATATGACAAAGCCGATTCCTAAAATATTGAGAAAAGGAACGATTGATATTTCGGATATTGAAAAAATTATTACGGTGAAAAAATGAATGGACCTGCTGCTCCTGCTGCAAGCGATAAAATGAATTTGTATTTTAAATCGCTTGAAGATAAACTTTTGCATGAAATCGATATTGCAAATACGGCGCGAAAAAACGGAGAAGATCCGAAGCCGGAAGTGGAGATTCCTTTAGCTAAAGACTTGGCCGACCGTGTTGAAAATCTTATCGGAGTTTCAGGTGTTGCGGAAAAGATAAGAGAACTCGGAAAGTCGATGAACAGAGAAGAAACGGCTCTTGCAATCGGAAAAGAAATTGCGGAAGGAAAAGTCGGAAATTTCAGAAACAGAGACGAGGCGGTCGACGCCGCAATTCGAGTTTCGATGGCGGTAATAACGGAAGGAGTTGTTGCGGCACCGATAGAAGGAATAGCTGAAATTAAAATTGATAAAAACGACGACGGAACGGAATATTTAAGAATTTATTATTCCGGTCCGATAAGAAGTGCGGGAGGAACGGCACAAGCGCTTTCCGTTTTGGCGGGCGACTATGTAAGGCGTGTAATCGGGCTTGACAGATATAAACCAAGAGCGGAAGTAGTCGAAAGGTATGCCGAAGAAATCCGTATATACAAATCGATTTCATCTCTTCAGTATTCACCGTCCGATGAAGAAATTAAATTAATCGTTGAAAACTGCCCCGTTTGTATCGACGGAGATCCTACTGAAGATGCCGAAGTTTCAGGATACAGAAATTTGCCGGAATTTCCGTCAAACAGAGTCAGAGGAGGAGTTGCACTCGTAATTGCGGAAGGTTTGATATTAAAAGCCCCGAAAGTTGACAAGCACGTTGATGCGCTTGGTTTTGACGGTTGGGAGTTTTTAAAGAAAATTATGAAGGGAACAAAGAAATCTGGCGGGGACGATTCTGAAAAATCATACATGAAAGTTCAACCAAACGATAAATATATGAGAGATTTGATAGCGGGAAGACCGCTTTTTTCCAAACCTTCACAAGCGGGCGGCTTTAGATTAAGATACGGAAGATCAAGAAATACCTCTTTTGCTGCGGCCGGGATGAATCCGGCCGGCATGATGATTTTAGGCGAGTTTATAACAAACGGAACACAAATGAAAGTTGAAAGGCCCGGAAAAGCTGCAGGGATGGCAGCAGTCGACACGATTGAAGGTCCCGCCGTACGACTTTATTCAGGCGATTTCTTCAGAATAGATAAAATTGAAGTTGCAGAAATTGTTGAAAAGAAAATAGAATATATAGTCGATGTCGGGGAAATTTTATTCAATTACGGCGATTTTTTAGAAAACAATCACATCTTAATTCCGTCTCCATATTGTTTTGAATGGTGGCTTTACGATTACGAAGAAGCAACGGCTAAATACAAAACGGAAAAATACAAAATGGAAATAAACAAAACCGAGATAAAAGAAGCCGAAAAAAGTGAAACGGAAAAAAACGATAACGGAAAAAGTGAAACTAAAAAAGATGGAAACGGGAAAAGCGAAATATATTATGCGCCTCAAATAACGAAGGAACAAAGAAAACTTGAGCACATAAACGGATTTAAAGCGCTTGAATTAACTGAAATGGGAGTTACGCTTCATCCGGATTTTACATATATGTGGCACGACGTTTCAATCGATGAAATTAAAGCGCTTATAAAATTTGTCGGGGAAAACGGGGAAATACTTTCTGAAGATGACGGAATTCTAGATAAATTAAAAGAAGCGGGAAAAACCGATTTGAGTAAACGTGCATTTTTTATGTCGGTCGGAGAAGAAAGAGCGGTTGACGTGTTTTTGTCGCTTCCGTACGAATTGGCGAAAATCTCGGGAATAAAAACAATTCTTGAAAATTTATCGGTATTTCATATTATTTTTGAAAATAAGTTGTTAATTCACGACCCGTATCCTTTTTTAAAATCTTTGGGGCTTTTGAGTAAAACCGGAAATTCCTACGAATTTAAATCGTTTGACGATGAAAGCTTTGAAAAAATAAAGAGCGTTTTGAATGAATTGAAAAGCGACGATTCCGTGGAATGTATAAATAAGTTGGCAGGAATCAAAATTATGCCGAAAGCGCTGTCCAGAATCGGGGCCAGAATGGGAAGGCCGGAAAAATCGGATATTAGGAAAATGTCGCCAACAGCCCAAGCTTTGTTTCCCATAGGAGAGCAAGGCGGAAAGCTCAGAAATATTGTAAATGCTTCCGAACATTTGGAAAAACCGAACAGCAAAACGGGAGAAATCAAAGTAAGAATGGGAAGCAGATATTGTCCTGTTTGCGGAAAAGAAACGTTTAAATGGAGATGCGGTTGCGGCGAATTTACTGTTGAAAATTTATCGTGCAGAATATGCAATATAAAAACGACGGAAACAAAGTGCCCAAATTGCGGAAGACCGACAACGGGTGTCAGATTAAAAACTCTGGATTTCAGGCCGATATATAAAGATGCAATAGAGCGGCTCGGAGTCCGTGACAGGTTTTCAATGATAAAGGGGGTAAAAGAATTGATGAGCCGTGAAAAAACTCCTGAGCCGCTTGAAAAAGGAATTTTGAGAGCGTATCACGACATTTACATGTTTAAAGACGGAACTGTAAGATACGATATGTCAGACATTCCGCTTACACATATTCGTGCAGGCGAGATAGGAATTACTTATGAAAAATTATTGGAACTGGGATATGAAAAAGATATATACGGGGAAAAATTGGTATCGGACGAACAAATTGTAACGATGTTTGTCCAAGACCTGGTAGTTTCATACGATTGTGGAGAATATTTGTTGAAAACGACACAGTACATCGATGATTTGCTTGTCAGATATTACGGGCTTGATCCTTATTACAATGCGAAAAACATACAAGATATTGTAGGTGTTATGGTAATCGGCCTTGCGCCTCACACGTCTGCCGGCGTTTTGGGAAGAATTATAGGTTTTACAACGGCATCTGTGGGCTTTGCGCACCCTTATTTTCACGCTTCCAAAAGAAGGAACTGTGACGGTGACGAGGATTGTGTCATGCTTTTGCTTGACGGCCTTTTAAACTTTTCAAGATCGTATCTTCCGGATAAAAGAGGAGGACAAATGGATGCGCCTTTAGTTTTGACGACAAGAATCGACCCGAGCGAAATAGATAAAGAAGCTCAAAATATAGATGTCGCACCCAGATATCCAAGAGAATTTTATATTGCAACGCAAAACTATACACCGCCGAATGAGCTCGAAAAACATATTGATCTGGTAAGTTTTAGAATAGGCACAAACGATCAATATGAAAATTTCATGTTCACCCACGACACTTCCAATATCGCAAGCGGTCCCAAATATTCATCTTATAAAGTCCTGGAAACTATGGAAGACAAAATGAATGCGCAGTTGAATCTTGCAAAAAAGATTAGAGCCGTTGATGCGGGAGAAGTTGCGGAAGGCGTATTAAAATCACACTTTTTGCCGGATATTATAGGAAACCTAAGAGCTTTTTCGAGACAAACTACAAGATGTTTAAAATGCGGAATAAAATACAGAAGACCGCCTCTTTCAGGCACGTGTACGAAATGCAGAGGAGACGTAATTTTAACAGTTCACGAAGGAGCAGTCAGAAAATACGTAGAAATTTCTAAAAAAGTTGCTGAAGATTTTGATGTGTCTTCATACACAAAAGAACGGCTGCTAATAGCAGAAGAAGATATAAAAGAAACGTTTGAAAACCATAAAGTAAAACAACTTGGATTATCCGAGTTTTTGTGATACTAAACGGTTTAATAAAAAACAATGAAATGCGGAAAAACGTTTAAATCTTAAAAAGAATAAAACGAAACAACCGTAAAATTCTAAAAAAGAATAAAACGAAGCACATGTTAAAATCTTAAAGGGATGATACGAGGCGGCTTCAAATTTCCTAAAAAGCGCCGCAACTCAAAAATAAACGGAGCGGCAAATTTTTTCAAAAAAAGGAAAAACAGAACGGCAGATTTTTCCCAAAAAAAAGAATAAAACGAAAAAACAAAACTGGGCCAACGACACTAAAACCGTAAAGAAAAAGAATAAAACGAAGCAACCGTTTAAATCTTAAAGTCAATGATAAGCGATTGTCAAAAAATTCCTAAAAAGCGCCGCGCCAAAAGAAAATAAACGGAATGTCGGATTTTTCTGAAAAAGGAAAAAAACGAAACGCAAAAATTTTCAAAAAAATGGAAAAACGGGAATCCGTTTTTCAAAAAAAAAAAAAGAAAAAACGGAACGGTCGGAAAATTCTAAAAAACAATAAAACGGAAAAACAAAATTAGGCCAACAACGCCAAAACCGTAAAGAAAAAGAATAAAACGGAGCAACCGTTTAAATCTTAAAAAGAATATTAATTTAATATAAAAAAATTAAAATGTAGGGGATTGTAAAAAAAGTGTCACTTGGAAATGATAATTTTAAAGCATGTTTTAAATATGTCGACCATTTTTCGGATGTCGGTATTATTTCTTCCGGAAAAACTGTTGAAGATTTGTTTTCCATATCGGCAGAAGCGATGTTTGGTGTAATGGCGGAAATATCCGATATCGGGACTTCAAAATCATTTGATGTAACAGTTGCATCGGACGACTTGGAATCGCTTATGGTTGATTGGCTTTCAGAACTTTTGTTCATATTCGATTCCGAAGAAACGCTTTTGTCCAAATTTGATGTTCAATCAATTGAAAAAAAAGATGATGAATATATTTTAAATTCAATTGTTTTCGGAGATCCGACCGACAATAAGATTCAACGTTTTAAAACGGAAGTTAAAGCCGTAACTTATAACAAATTAAGAGTTGAAAAAAAAGACAACTTCTGGGAAGCTGAAGTTGTTTTGGATTTGTAATCCGTTTATTTCATTTTAAATTTTATTTACTTTTTTTGTTTTATTTCTTTTTTTTGTTTTATTTCTTTTTTATTTTTTTGATTTTTTTTATAATTTTTTCCCGGCTTTTGCACCTTGGACGATTTCGGCCGTTTTGGCTTCCGCTTCTTCTATCGGTCCTTTTTCAATTGCGGTTCCCGTAACGATGATGTCTGCGCCTGCTTTTGCACAAATTGCGGCCGTTTTTCCCTCACGTATTCCGCCGCCTACTATAAGCACATTTTCTCCTAAAACGTGTTTTACGGTTCCGATCATTTCAGGCGAAACGGGTGTGTCGGCACCGGATCCTGCTTCAAGGTATGTGTATCTCATTCCGAAATATTTCCCTGTCAAAGCATACGCGGCAGCCAGCTCCGGTTTCTTTCTCGGAAGCAACTTTGCATCTCCAACCCAACCGACAGTTCCCCCGGGCTCGCATACGAGATACGCCATCGGAATCGATTCCATTTTCGATTTATAAAGGGTTGTTGCACCCATTAATTGATTTCCTACAATAAAACCGATGTCTCTTGAAT
>JAAYST010000097.1 GCA_012518265.1 Candidatus Methanofrustulum fimipullorum
GGAGGATTTATTTGGCATACGACCGGATCCGGAAAAACTCTAACATCATTTAAAGCAGCAAGACTTGCAACCAAACTTGAATACATAGATAAAGTATTTTTCGTAGTAGACAGAAAAGATTTAGACTACCAAACTATGAAAGAATATCAAAAATTTCAGCCTGACTCAGTAAATGGAAGCAAAAATACTAAAGAACTTAAATATAATATCGAATTAGATGACAACAAAATCATAGTAACGACTATTCAAAAATTAAACGAATTCGTAAAACGATATCCTAAACACGAAATTTACAATAAACACTGTGTAATAATATACGATGAATGTCATCGATCACAATTCGGCGAAGCACAAAAAAATATAAGAAAAGCGTTTAAAAAATATTATCAATTCGGCTTTACAGGAACTCCTATATTTTCACAAAACGCATTGGGTGGAGAAACAACAGCCGGAATTTTCGGAGCACAACTGCACAGTTATGTAATTACAGATGCAATTCGTGATGGAAAAGTATTAAAATTCAAAGTTGATTACAATAATATAAACGCAAAATACAAAGATGCGGAAATAAACTCTGGAAAAATAGACGAAAAAGATAAAAAAACAGAATTAGAACTCAAAAACCTTGAGAAAAAAATGCTTTTACATCCCGAACGCATTTCCGAAGTTACAAAACACATTTTAAAAGTATTCGATACAAAGACACGAAGAAACGAACATTACAATTTAAAACAACGCCGTGTAAACGGTTTCAATGCAATGTTTGCAGTTCAAAATATTGAAGCCGCCAAAAGTTACTATACAGAATTTAAACGCCAACAAAAAGATCTTCCCGAAGAAGAAAAGCTGAAAACCGCAACGATTTTCAGCTTTGCCGTAAACGAAGAACAAAGTGCAATCGGAGATATTCATGAAGAAGAATTCGAAACTGAAAATATGGAATTAAGTTCAAGAGAATTTTTAGACAAAGTAATAGAAGATTACAACAAAAATTTTAAAACGAACTTTTCAACAGACGGAAAAGGTTTTCAAAATTATTATAAAGATTTGTCACTCAAAGTCCGAGATAGAGAAATAGACTTATTAATCGTTGTCGGAATGTTTTTAACAGGATTTGATGCACCAACATTAAACACACTCTTCGTAGACAAAAACTTACGTTATCATGGTTTAATTCAAGCATTTTCAAGAACGAACCGGATATTTAACAAAGTTAAAACTTTCGGAAACATCGTTTGTTTCAGAGATTTAGAAAAAGCAACAAAAGACGCAATAAAAACATTTGGCGACGAAAACAGCATAAACATAATTCTCGAAAAAAGTTATAAAGAATACATGGAAGGATTTCACGACAAAGAAACCGGAAAATATGAGCAAGGCTACATAAGCCTTTGTAATGAAATATTAGAAAAGTTTAAAGATCCTACAGAAATAGTAAAAGACTCCGACAAAAAAGAATTTGTAAAACTATTCGGAGAATTGCTGAAAATGGAAAACATATTGAAAAACTATGATGAATTTTCAGAATTTACACCATTAATCTCCGAAGGACAAATGCAGGATATGAAAAGTGTTTATGTAACTATAAGAGAAGAAATGATCAGAGGAAAAAAAGTAGATCCCTATGGACCTGATGGTGGCGGTTCAAATATTGATTTCTCTGATATTGAATTTCAAATAGAACTATTAAAAACGGACGAAATAAACCTTGATTATATATTGGAATTAATCCTTGAGAAATATAAAGGAAACAACGACATAGAATCTCTCAAATCGGAAATTCGAAAAGTAATTCGTTCAAGTCTTGGAACTCGTGCAAAAGAAGAATTAATTATTGATTTCATAAACAAAACAGATTTATCCAAATTAAAAACAGCTGATGACATATTAGAAGCGTTTTACAATTACGCAAAAAATCAAAAAGAAATAGAAATTTCAAAACTTATAGATGATGAAGACCTAAAAGAAGACTCAGAACGCTTTATCAAAAAATCAATTGAAAGAGGAGAAGTAGATTCTGCCGGAACAGAACTCGATGACATACTTCCACCGACATCTCGCATAGGAGGAGCACGCGAAAAGAAAAAGCGTTCCGTTTTTGAAAAAATTCAAAAACTGGTAGATATTTTTATAGGTATATGAATTATATAAATTGGAATTGTAAACATGTCTATAAAAGAGAAATATATCGAAGTAGAATTAATGGACGGAACACCAACCGGTCGTTTTAGATGTAAAATTAAAAATAGAAATATTGTTGTTTTAAAAATTCCTAGAGTTGATATTGATAAAAGCAAAGATATAAAAGAATTGAGTTACAGCGGAATATATTTTTTATTAGGAAAATCGGACGAGAATAACGAAAACAGCATTTATATCGGTCAAGCCGTAAACAGAAAAAATGGGGAAGGGATATTATATCGTTTAAACGAGCACAAAAAAGATTATAAAAAAGATTTTTGGACAGAAGCAATAATTGTTACAAGTCCGAATAATTCACTTGGTTTAACGGAACTCAGTTTTCTTGAAAATAAATACTATAATATTGCAATAGAATCAAAACGCTATGATGTAACAAATTTAAATGCTCCAAATCCCGGCAATTTCTCTCCATCAGTAGAAAATCAACTATTGGAATATATTGACTACTCAATGTTGATAATCGGTGTTTTAGGTTACAAAGTATTTACACCCCTTGTAAAAAGTGAATCAGTGGGTCAAATAGACCAGTTTTCGGAATCATATGATAAATCTCTTCTTTATATTAATAAAAAGGGCAGAATAACTAAAAAAGAGTATGAAGCACGCGGTAAAATGACTTCGGAAGGGTTTGTAGTTTTAGAAGGTAGCCAAATAGATTTACACCCAGCAAAAAACTTTCAGAATCTGAAAAGTGCAAAAACCAAAAGGGAAAATGCAAAAATGGAAGATAATATTTTGCGTGAAAATATTCTGTTTAACACCCCTTCAGGAGCAGCTGAATTCGTAATAGGTTCTTCAGCAAACGGTTGGGATGAATGGAAAGATAAAGCAGGGAAAAAATTAAAAGAAATAGAAGATATTAAAATAACCAACAGCAAAGAAAACACTTCACAGTTAACTAATAATAAATCTGACAATATAGATGAAATTACCTTTTCTGTTAATGAACCTGAAAACAAAGATGAACTTGTTCTTTATATTAAAGGAACAGGCAGAAAATCGAGAAAAGAATATATGGCGACTTGTAAAAAAAAGGGAAACGCTTTTTTAGTATTAAAAAATAGTCAAATAGATTTAGATACAACAGATAGTTTGTCGTCTAAAATAATTAAGAAAAGAAATGAAGTAAAAATATCAGAAAACGGTGTTTTAATGGAAGATGTAGAATTTACAAGTGCTTCGACTTCTGCGAAATTTGTAATAGGTTCTAATGTAAACGGAAAAGATTATTGGAAAGATAAAACGGGGCGTACTTTAAACGAAATAGAAAGAAGCAAAAAATAATAAAATTTATAAATCGGAGGTAAACCTCCGATTCTAAGTTTTTTTTAAGATTTTTATTTATTTTATTTGTATTTTCCTATAATTTCTAACTTACTCTTCTTTTACGGTTTCAATCCACGCTTTTATATTTTCGATTTTTGTTCCTGTTGGAATTCCGCATCCGGGTGCAATTATTCTTGCTCCTGCTTTTATACATTCTTTTGTTTCATTTTTTACATCTTCTGTGCTGCCTAAAAAGAGTGTATCGGCTGGATTAATATTTCCAATTAGACAGATACGGTTTCCAACTGTATCGAATGCCGTTTTCATATCGACTAAATGATCTAAACTAATTGCATCTGCATTAGTTTCACACATCTTTTCAAGAATTGGAGTTGTATCTCCACAAATATGTAAAATTGTCGGAACTTTTATCGAATCAATAAGTTTTTTACAATATGGAAGAGCCATAGACTCATAGTGTTTTTTCCCTAAAAGTTCGCATCCTGCAGAAGGGTCGATTACAATAATTGAGTCTGCTCCTGATTCTGTTAAAGCTTTTGCAAAATCTATTAAAACTTCTGTTGTGTAATTTAAAAGAGTTTTTACAAAATCGGGATTGTCAAAAAAGTCCATAAGTAACATTTCAACACCACGAATTTGTCCGGCAAGCGTAAAAGGACCAGTAATTCCGGCAATAATCGGAACATCAGAGTATTTTTCAGAAAGAATAGATACCGCATCACAAACAGTTTTCATTCTTCCATCATTTTTCGGGTCGGGTTTAAATGTGACGTCTAAGTCCTTTTCGCGTCTAATCGCTGGTTTTATAACAGACGGTTGTGAGTTTTTTCGACCCTGATTAATCTCAGCTCCCAAAACTTCTGCTTCAACACATAAATCAAAAGGAACTCGAATGCTTTCAATTCCTGCTTTCGTATGAGCAAATTCTGCAAGCATTGCCATCTTTTTTGAATCATAATTTGCATCAGGCCAGAAACATCCCGTTTCATCCATCATTTCAGTCGTTGCGGTTTGCAGCGGACAAGCTGCAGATGCTCTGTCTATTTCTTTTAATAAAAGAGCGTTTAGAAAACGCTCTTTATCATTCATTTCGTCATTTTTTCCCATTTAAAACAACCTCCGAATTCATTAATTTATTATTCATTCGTCCATTAATTGTTTAATTAATCGGGTATGTACCGTATTTTTTAGGAAGGCTGAAAAATCTTTTTACGTTTTCAAGAGGACAATTGATTGCCCAATCGCATCCGGTCCAAAATATAAAGCCTCCGCCCGGTGCTGCTGCTTCTATAATTTCTTTTCCTTGTTTTTCGACATCATCGGGAGTTCCAAAAAGAAGAGAATCAGAAGGATTTAAATTCCCTGCAATTGCTTGTCTTTGTCCGATAGTTTCTTTTGCTTTCTTAATATCGATTACATAATCTAAACTTACATAACTTGCCCCGATTTTTTCAAGCATATCCCATCTGTCTTGCGTGTTTCCACAAATATGATAGTGATGTGCATATTTATCTTTATAACTGCAAATTGCTTCCGATTGCTTTTTTGCAGCAGGATATGCAAATTCTTTGAAAAATTTTGCAGAAATCAAATCGCCCGATGCTGTCGGATCTGGTGTGTATATATGATCCGCTCCCGCATCAATTTGTGCTTTTATGCACTCAATTGTAACATCGGCACAAAAGTCTATCAATTCTTTTGTTTCATCCGGTTTGTCAATCATTGCAAGCATCAATCTGTCAACACCTAAAACAATTCCGGCAAGCGTGAAAGGACCTCTTACAAATCCTGTAATAAATACATCTTCTCCACGCCTTTCATGCAATTCTTTATCAAGCAATCTTAAAGCAGTCAACTGAATCGGAATTTTTCCATCTGTGTGCATATTGGGAAATTTCAAGTTTTTCCAATCTTCTACTTTTCGAATCGCAGGCTCTGTAGTTGCAGGAACTCCCCAATACGGTTCAACTTCCTTACAACCCATTGGTTCAGCTAAAATATGAGAACTCATTCTTGAATGCACAAAGTCATGGTCAAACATTTCAAAAGCTTTTATTTGAGAATCTGCAAAAATATCCGCATTATGTATCCACTTTGGAAAACTCACGTCCTTTTCTTTTTTACCAATACAATTTATATTATTTCCTGCAAGGTTTACAGACCAGTTCATAGAATCAAAAACAGGAACACGATCTGGTTCTTTTAAATCAATAGCAGCTTTAATTCTATCTGCATGACTCATTTCATCTTTTGACATTTTTTTCCTCCTTTTAAAACCTTAAATTTTTGAATTTTAATTTTTAAATATTAAATTTTTGAATTTTATCCTAAAAGTCCTTGAACTACTCTTATTGCTTCAGATGCATTGTCTGCATATGAATCCGCTCCAATTTTATCTGCAAACTCTTTTGAAACTGGCGCACCACCGACCATTGTTTTTACGTTTGGATATTTTTCATTCAATTCTTTTACAGTTTCTTTCATTTCCATCATACTAGTTGTCATTAGAGCCGAAAGTGCAACAATATCGACTTTTTCTTTTTCAACAGTTTCTATGAAATCTTCTGTCGGAACATCTCGTCCCAAATCAATAACTCTTAACCCCGCAGTTTCAAGTAATAATTTAACTAAGTTTTTGCCGATATCGTGAATATCTCCCAAAACCACGCCGATACAAACACATCCCGTCTCTTTAATATCATCAGTTTTTATATACGGTTTTAAAATATCTACAGCACCACTCATCGCTCTTGCCGATAATAATATTTCAGGAACAAACATTTCTCTTTTTTCGTACAAATCACTAACAATAGTCATTCCGTGAGCACAACCTTTTATGATAATATCGTATGCATCAATTTGCTCTTCAATTCCTAAATTTGCCAAGCGAATGCATTCATCTTCATTACCATCTACTACTGCTTGTGCCATCTTCTCATAAAATTCATTTAACTCTTCGTTATCCATTTTAATACCCCTCTATGTTATAACCAAAACAATTTATAATTCAAAATTTCATTTATCGTTTAAATCGAATATACTTTAAATCGAATGTACTTTAAATCGAATGTACTTTAAATTGGATATACTCCATATTTTTTTAGGCAGAGTGTAGAACATTTCAACATTTTTAAGTGGATAATCTAATGCCCAATCACATCCTGTCCAAAGTAAATAGCCACCATTTGGGGCTACGTTTTCTATAATTTCTTTTCCTTCTTTTTCAACTTCCGTTTCTGTTCCGAACAAAAGTGCACCAGAAGGATTAAGATTTCCTGCAATTGCTTTTGTTTTTCCAATTTTATCTTTTGCTTTTTTTAAATCAATGACTGAATCAAGACTAATAAAACTTGAACCAATAGATTCAAGTAAATCCCACCTATCGCTAGTGTTTCCGCAAATATGGTAATGGTGAGCATATTTGTCTTTATAATTTGAAACTGCTCTTGATTGCTTTTGTGCAGCAGGATATGCAAATTCTTTATAAAACTTAGCTGAAATTAAATCACCTGATGCAGTAGGGTCAGGTGTGAATATATGGTCAGCTCCCGCATCAAATTGTTTTTTCATATATTCAATTGTAACATCGGTACAAAAGTTAATCAATTCTTTTGTTTCATCCGGACTATCGATCATTGATAGCATTAATTTATCAACGCCTAACAAGAAACCGGCTAATGTAAGCGGTCCAGTTATAAACCCGGTAATAAACGGTGCATCTGATCCTCTTTTTTCAAACACATTTGAAATATTCCTCAAAATTTCCAGTTGTATTTGAATTTTTCCCGTTGTTTTTCCTTTCACAAAGTCGTCTTTCATATCCGGAAAATCAATTTTTTTCCAATCATCGACTTTTATAATAGGAGTTTTTACAGCAGACGGAATTCCCCAGTATGGTTCGTTTTCAGCACAACCAAGAGCACCTGGAAGAATCGAATACCCAAGCCCCATTACAAAATCATAATTAAATCGATCACATCCTTTTACTTGTGATTTAACGAAAATGTCGGGATTATTTATCCATTCTGAAAAACTCACATCTTTTTCTTTTTTACCGATAAAATTTAAATTATTACCCGCAAAATTTATTGCCCAACTACCCGGATACAATACAGGAACCCGATCCGGTTCTTTTAAATCAATAGCAGCTTTAATTCTTTCTGCATGACTAATTTCATCTTTAGCCATATATACCTCCTATTCCAATATATTTTATATTTAATTGTTTATTTTTACTCCAATATCTCAAAATTTTAATATTTAATTTTAATTTTAGTTTTATCCATCAATTATATTATATTTATATAATAACGGATAATATTACATTGTTTTATACAAATATATAATAAACGTTACAATAATTTACATGAGGATTATATTTAAACAAATTAATAAGTAAATCACATACAGCTGTTTAATTTGGAGATATATGGTTATTATAATATTGATATAATATTCAACCGAAATTATATTTTTATAAAAATAGAGGAAAAAAAAGAAAAAAAAAGATAAAAAAAATAAAAAGGTAAAAAGTAAAAAAAAGAAAAATCGAAAAAAATGTAATTATATAAAATTACATCCTAGTAAAACATAATAATGTTAAATACGATTAGTCCCCAACAAATATAACATCGTTATGATATTCTAAAAATTCTTTTGATGGTTCAAATTTATTAGGAATTAAAATTTTATGCCCTTCGTATTTTTTAAATACGTCCTCTATAAATTTATTTGTATAAAATTCTTTTAATTTATTAGATACGATTATTCTATAATCTTTGTTTATAGTAATGTGTCCTTTATCGAATGCTTTATCGTGAATTGAATTTAAACATATTCCGTTATGTGGATTCAACCTGTTTTCCTTATCTTGTGCCCAAGGTTTTATGTGGCTTGCGACTAAATAATCGTTTATTTTAATTCCTGTTATTGCACATGTGTTGTTGTACGCTGATAAAACCGATGAGCGGAAAAAGTTTTGATTAACTCTTGTTTTTACGAGTCTTATTTTATTCTCGCTTGAATAATTTATTTCACCTGCCTTAAGATAACTAGTTTCTAATGATTTTTTTGAAAGTTTTTCAATTATTTTTTCTGCTTCATAAACAAGATTTTCTCTATCATCTTCAAATTCGTCCCATACGATTTCTTCAATCTTTGCACCATGGGACAATCCAGTTATATTTTTCTTTTTTAATTCCGGATCTAATCTGCCAATGTTACCTATTTTCATATTTAGTGCTGAAGGAGATCTTCCAAGAATATTTGCATAATAAATAACGGTTGGATTTGTTTTGCTACTACTAGCAAATGGTATTATACAGTATACATAAAAAGCAACAATCGTTTCTTCTCGAGTCCACTTCGTTCCTTTTTTCATAAACTAAACCCCTAATTTTAAAACTTCCCAAATCCAAACATATTAACAATTTTCAATCGTCAAGTTCTTCAATATCTTTAATTTCAATATCTTCAATTTCAATTAAGTTTTCATCTTTTTGAATATCTGTTATATATTCCATAACTTTTGAAAAACTTTCTATATATTTTTGGGGCATTACTTGTCCTGAAAAAAGTGTGTAATATTTGGATTCGTCTACATAAATATCCCAAGTAACAGACGCCATATCTGCAATAAACACTTTTTCGGGTTTTATTTCTTTAGCGGTCCACAATTTATTTTTCACAAGAATATTTTTAAGTTCTAAAAAACAGTTATCGGGTGCAATGTAATATTTTTTTGTTACAGGGCTTTTCCAATTCGGAGAATTATAAACTTCAAGTATATTTTTTCCGTTTTTCTTTTTTAAAGAAAAACCGGAAGAAGAACCGGCCATATCACCTGCTTTGCTTAAGGAAATTCCTGTTAATTTTGAGTTTTTGTCAATTTCTTCTTTAAATATAAAATGATTTAACATTTCATTTAACTTTTCTATAACAAACATAAACGGCAAAGCCTCCTAATGCTCATTTATATTTTGTATTTTTTATTTTTATATTTTTTATTTTTATTTTATTTTTTTATTATATTTTTATATTATTCTTGTCATATATCTATAATTATTTCAAATCGGTATTCGGGAAATTTTCATTATATCTTTTTTTCATAGTTTCCCAATCGGGCAAATTCGTTTGGCAGCCGACCTTTTCAACTACGAATGAAGATGTTGTAGCTCCTACTCTTGAACATATTTCAGGTGAATATCCTAAAAAGTAAGCAACTAAGAAACCGGCTTTATAAGAATCGCCTGCACCCGTCGGATCTACGGTTTCAACTTCAACGATTGGAGTTACGATTTCCTCGGAATTCATATAAAGAACGCTTCCCTCTTTATCTTTCGTAATTACGACTATTTCAATCATTTCTATAATTTCTTCAAATGTCAAGTCGGAAATTTTACTTAGAAGTTCGATTTCATGTTTATTTGCAAACAGAATGTTTGTGTGTTTTAAAATTTTTAAAAGTGGTTCTTTTGTGTAAGTAATTAAATCTTGGCCCGGATCAAACGACACAAAGCCTGCCAATTCTGCAATTTTTGCATTAAAATTGCATTCGGCCGTTGCGATATGCAAAATATCGACTTTCGGAGGGGTTATTTCATCAAGTCTTCCCGCAGCTCCCCAATAAAAGTATGTCGACTGATTATTTTCGGAGTCTGTAATCACAAAGGCTTTAGATAACTGTTCACCTTCCAATTCGGTAACGTATGACAAGTCAACTCCCATTTTTTCAAGGTTATTCTTGTAGCCGGAGCTCTCAAAATCAGTTCCCACAGGAGAGATTAAACCGACACTGCTGCCCAAAGTTGCAATTGCCGCCGCAACATTTGCAGCTCCGCCGCCTGGATATGTTTTTAAACTTGAAATAGGAGATGACCTGTTTTCAGAAACGATTTTATCAACAGTCAATAAATAATCGATAGACGTATGACCCGAAACATATATTTTTCTTTTATTATCACTGTACAAAACAATTCACCCTAATTATATTTTTACTTTTTGTTTTTTTATTTTTTTGTATTCATTTACTTTTTAGCATATTCATTCAGCTTCGGTTACATCTACGACTTTTAACGGAATGTCTCTAAAAACACGTCCAATAACCGATTTCGCAATACGTGCCGCATGTTCATCGCTTTCGGCATCGTAGACTTTCATTTCAAGAGCCAAGCCGACAAGTGATGTATTTGCAACGGTAAATACGCTCATAAATTCATCACCGCAAGCGGCACAACTGAGAGTTCCGACTTCAACTTCCACAAATTCAAGTTTGGGATTCAATAATTTTCCGGCTTCCGACAAAGCAATTGCCATAGCATCTTCAGAAGAATCAACATCGCGAACAATCCATGCCGCTTCAAGTAACACGTTAAAATTTTTCATAATTTAAATCACTCAATTAAAATATACAATATATTAAAAATATTAATACTTGTCCAAAATACTGTTTAAATTGTAAACAACACATCATCGTCAACATCGAACACGCCGAGTCTTGCTCCTGCATCAAGCCACGCATGTCCGTAACTGAAAGACGCAAGCGCATTTACATAATCATTGTTTTCAATAAAAAAAATTCCGTCTTTATGATACGATTGTGCCATATTATAATAATCGTCTGCAACTCGCTTCATATGTGAATTAGGAATTGAAGAAGGCTTTGCTTTTTCAAGAGCCGCCTTTAACAATTTTTCATATCTTAAAGTTTTTTCAGTAAGGTCCGCAACCATTTTCAGTTCCCCGGATTTGTATTATAATTTTTCTCATTTATTTAATAATAACAATTTATTCATCCAATATTTCAACCGGAGCATTTGCAAAAGTGACAAGAGCTTTTGCTTCTTCTAAATGAAGTTCACCTGCAATCACGAGAATTTGAAGAGGTCCTCCCAATTCAAAATTTTCAAAATTTCTTGCAAAATCCGCATAAACGCAAGGTTTTTCAGAGCCCGCCCTTGCAATTCCGATTGCAATTGAATTTCCGACAATATTTTCAAAAGTTCCGGCATCTTCGGCATTTTCGGCAGATTTTTTATTTTCAACTTCCATAAGAAGTTTCAAACCGTCCTTTGCCGTCATATAACCCTTTTCAGGGTCTATATCGAGAAAAACCAAAGTATGAAGCCCCGATTTTTTATTCAATAAAATTGTATCGTAAGGCGTTTCCGTTACAACACGAACACCTCTTGAACTCGTATAAGGAAACGGGATACTTGCAGACTTTCCGAACTTGTAATTTTGAAGACCTGATAATCCGTAAACCGCAGAAATTATTGAAGGACCGTGGATCAATTTCGTTTCAATTCCCATTTCGGCCGCACGAAGTCGTAAGTCAATGTGAGTTGTGGAAGTCATAGTATCTCCTCCCGTCATGAATACGACATTTTTATCAAGGGCGTCCGAAAGCCAATCCGTATTTATTTCAACATCTTCCCGGAAAAGCACGTTTATTTTCCTTTCATAAAGCTTTTCCATAACTTTAATATCTGTTCCGGTCAAACGAGAAGTATACGCTTCAAGATAAACAATATCGGCGTTTTTAATTGCTTCAAGTCCCTTTAAAGTAACGTCTTTTTCATCAAATAAACCCAGTCCTACAAAAATGAGCATAGCTCATTATTTGCATTACTTAATATTAATATTTATTCATTCAACCGAGAAACTAACAAATAAACTAACAAATAAATTAACAAATAAACTAACAAATAAACTAACAAATAAACTAACAAATAAACTAACAAATAAAACGATAAATTAAAAAACAAATATACAAAAACTTAATATAGCGATAAAATATTTTATAATTACATTATTTAATTACGTTCACGTTGTTTAATTAATAATCAATAAATTAAAAATTAAAATCAAAAAAATAAAAACAAAAAAAACAAAAAAAATCAAAAAAATCAAAAAATCAAAAACAAGTATTTTAAACGCCGCTTGGCGTTTATTTAAGGAGTGACTCGATTGTGGCAACCGAATTTGCAACCGAATCTGTTATGAATTTTATATATGATAATTTAGACTATATTATATACATATGTTTTTTAACTCTTTTAACTATTATTGCTGCTCAAATCGTAAGATATTGGTTTAACAAGCAAATTTCCAAAACTCGAATGGTAAATCAGACAAAAGCTACAAAGCTTGTAATGATTAAGCATATAATTTTAGCCGGAATTTATGTTTTCGGCTTTATGTTAGTTATTTACATGTTTCCGCCGCTTAGAGCTTTGTCAGCAACAATATTTGCCAGTGCCGGGCTCATAAGTATTATTATAGGTATTGCAGCACAAGATACATTCGGAAACTTAATTTCCGGTATCACGCTTGCCTTTTTCCAGCCGTTTGCTATTGGAGATTTTGTAACAATTGGCACAACGTACGGCGAAGTTATCGCCATTAACCTGCGTCACACAACTATCAGAGTTGCCGACAACAGACACGTTTTAATTCCGAATTCCAATTTAAATAAAGAAACGATAATTAATTGGACAAATTTTGACCCTTCGTCTCGCTGTACAGTTTATTTTAAATTAACTTTAGAATCTGATATCGATATAGCCAGAAAAATAATGATTGAAGAAGCTCGTAAAAACAAAAGTATAATGTTTCAATCAGATGTATTCAGACTCCACCCGGATGTAACGGAAGATGTAAGAGTCAGAGTTACCGATTTAAATACAGGTGCAATGGAATTAAGACTCGATTTTTGGGTATATAATAAAGACGATGCATATTCAACAGAAACGACAATAAGAGAAGCAATCAAAAAGAGATTCGACGAAGAACCTGCAGTTTCTTTAGCATACAACCACACCACAATTTTTACAGACGAATCCAAAACGTCAAAAACACCAAAGTAAAATGGGTGTTAAAAAATAAAAAAAAATTAAAATAAAAAAAAGTTTTAAAAATAAAAAATATAAAACAAAAAGTTTAAAAAAATATAAAAATGAAAGGCTTTTTATTTTTATATTTTGTTTTTATATTATTTTATATTTTCTATTTTATACTTTTAATCATCTTTTTTATTTTTTCTTTTTTTTCCTTTTTTTCTTTCTTTTCTACTCTTGAAATTTCTTCTTTAATCGCTTTATTTATTTCTTTTAAAACTTCAACTCTTGCATATCTTTGGTCATTTGCCGGAATGATTATCCACGGTGCTTTTTTTGTTGACGTCTTTTCAATCATTTCATTTACGGCAACAAAATATTCATCCCATTTCTCCCGATTTCTCCAATCTTCATCGGTCAATTTCCATTGTTTTAAAGGATCGTTTTTCCGCTCCATGAATCTTTCATATTGTTTATCTTTATCCATGTGAAGCCAAAACTTCAAAACGACAATTCCAAACGATGTAAGCATTTTTTCAAATGCGTTTATTTCATAATATGCGCTTTTCCATTCTTCTTCAGTTGCGAACCCTTCAATTCTTTCAACCATAACACGCCCGTACCAGCTTCTGTCGTATATTGTAATATGGCCGCAATTCGGGATTCCGTCTAAAAATCGGTACATGTAATGGTATTTCTTTTCATCCTGAGACGGAGAGCCGATAGGAACCACACTGTAAAATCGAGGATTAACGGCACGTGTCAGACGTTTAATGCATCCTCCTTTTCCTGCCGCATCCCAACCTTCAAAAACACAAACTACCGGGATTTTTTTTTCAATCACGGAATATTGAAGTCTGTATAATTCTTTTTGCTCTTTTTCAAGCAATTTTTTATATTTTTTCTTTTTATAAGATTTCGATAAATCTACTGCTTCAAGAGGCGGTGTTTTTAACAAATCGTATTTAAATTCATCATCATTTTCCGTTCTAAAAGAAATACCTGCCTACCTATTTTGAATCGCTTCTTCCATACGATCCGCAATTACTTTCATAGTTCTTCGAACTGATAAATCTATATCATCATCTATTAAAATGATATTCCAAGGTGCGTATTCCGTATCTGTTTCGGCTGCCAAAATTTTAAACAATTCAAGATCTTCGTAGTATATTTTTTCTCTTGCTTTTCGTTTTTTCTCCTGTTCAAAAATCAAATCATCGTTTTTGAGTGTTTTTACGATACGTTTTTTCTCTTCCGGTTTAACTCCCAAATATATTTTTATAAAAACGTAACCCTCTTGGGAGACACCTTTTTCAAAGAAATTAATTTGTCTTACAAGACTTTTAAAAGCTTTGCTTTTGCTGACATCTTCTACATCTTCTTTATCCAAATCGGAATTATCAGTCTTCTCCAAACTCTTTTTTACACTTTCTTCTGTAAAATCCAAGTTTTTGACATGCTCCAACAAACAATCTTTTTGAAATTCATAAAGCGGAACATATTCCAAAAGACCGCGAATGTACCAACTTCTGTCAAATATCGCCAATTTCCCCTCAGGCGGTATTTTTTTCATGAAACGCCATATATAAGGTTTTTGCAATTCATAGCGAGTCGGAAACTCTGTAAAATGAAAATCATAACCTCTCGGATCGAGAGGAAGAATTTGTCTGTTAATTATTTCCGCAATATACGAATCATACCAACCTTCAAAAACAATTATTACCGGTATTTTAAGTTTATTTATGCGGCGGTGTAAAACACCCAATTTATCACTTAACTCTTTTTCCGTTTCTTCCGGAATATCTGAAAACTCATCGGAAATATACAAATATAACAACCACCGAACGTTTTTTAAAATAATTCATATAAAAAATAAAAATAAAAAAAAATAAGAAACAAAAATAATTAATAAAAATATCTAATAAAAATAAAAACAAATAAAACAATTAATATAAAAATGAAATCATAAAATAAATAAGGAAAACGTGTATAAATTACGTCTCCTTTATTAGCTTATCAGGAGTTACTCCGTAATATTCGTATCTTGCTTTTCCCCAATAGCAGCCTTCTTTTCCAAAAATTTTAAGCTCAATATCTTGTAATTTTTTGCACAAACCGTTCCCGTTACGTGCACCTTTGCATATGATGCAATACTTCTCGCAAAAAACCGGAGGTTTTTGAGAATTAACATCACTATTTTTTACATTTCTATCATTAACGTTTCTACCGTTAACGTTTTTCCTATCTTCTTTTTTGCCGCTTTCGCCCATAAAAACATCACCAACCGTTGTTTAATATTAAATTGTAATTGTATATTAATTTTCGCATGAAGATTATATAAAAAGAATTAAAAGATAAAAGAATAAAAGATAAAAGAATAAAAGATAAAAGAATAAAAAAGCATAAATCGGAATGAGATACTAAGCAATTGCTGAGATACTAAATCAATTATTTTTAAGAAAAAGCTGTATTTTGTTTAAAAATACTTTTAAACAAAATACATCTTTTAATATTTTATTTGTCTTAATTTTTTCAGATGTCAACTCCGCCGTCGACTCGTATAAGTTGTCCTGTTATGAAACTTGAGTCGTCAGTTGCAAGGAACAATGCAACCGTTGCGATGTCTTCCGGTGTTCCTGCTCTTTTGAGCGGGGATTTATCAACCATGGCCTGAACTGCACTAACTCCACCGACACTGTCAAGCATTGCAGTTTCAATTGCGCCCGGGCATATTGCATTTGCTCTAATTTCAGGTCCCAATTCAATTGCCATTGATTTTGTAAGACCTGACATTGCGTGTTTAGACGTAACGTAGCCTACAAATCCGTGGTATCCCATCAAACCTGCAACGGAAGAAGTGTTTATAATTACACCTTTTCCTTTTGCTTTCATAATCGGTGCAACTTTCTTTGTCAAAATAAGAGCGGCATCAACATTTACTTTAAATGATTTTTCCCATTCGTCACATTTAATTTCCATAAAAGGCGACAAGCTCAAAGAACCTGCATTGTTAAATAAAATGTCGACTGTTTTGTATGCTTTAAGAGTTTCATCTACAATTTTATCAAGATCTTCTTTTTTGGACGTATCCGCAATAACGTAAATCGCATCCCCGCCCGCTTCTTTTATTTCATTTACGACTTCCTGTGCTCTACTTTCATTACGTCCCGTAACTACTACTTTTGCCCCTTCTTTTGCAAATAAAATAGCTGAAGCGCGTCCCATTCCGGATGTCGAACCCGTAACAATTGCAACTTTTCCGTTTAATCTTTTCATGTATTTAATCTCCGATTATTTGATTATTTAACTAAACATGTGACATATTTAAACCTGAAAAAAAATAAAAAATAAATTTTGTTTAATAATTAAAAAAAATAAGGTTTAAAGTACGTCTAATGAGAAAATTAATTTAGGTGTTATATAAATCTATCTGAAAAACAATATATACAAGTGCCAAAAAAGAATAATTATTAACTTTTAAATTTTTTAACTGATTTTTAAAATAAAAAGAGTTTTAAACAAGTTTATTTATCACAAGCTTTATATACTACAATAAACTGTGCGAAAATTTCGAAAATTTAAATCTTCACTAAATATATATTTTACAAAATACAAATACTTAAACAAAATATATATTTTACAGAATATAAATACTTAAACAAAATACATATTTTACAAAATATAAATACTTAATTAAAATATATATTTTACATGATACAAATAACTAAACAAAACATATATTTTATAAACATAAATAATTAATCAAAATATATATTTTATAAATTACAATTACATAAATGGAATATATATTTTATATTATGATTTTAATTCCGGCAATTTCATCTAATTTTTCCGCTTTTTTTCTCACACGATATAAATACTGCCTTCTTACGTTTTTTCCTTCCATTTTATTTAAAATTGTTTTGATTTCAGCTTGTGAAAAAAACTTAAAAACTAACGGATCTAAATTCTTTTTAAAATCGACAGGTGTTGATATTATGTTTTTGTATACGTTTACATCAATTTTATTAAAAACGTTTTTAAAATAATCACTATTTTTTACATCTTTTAATAATATTTCATTAATCCATTCCCATTCTTTTGTATAAATATTCAAAGTATATTTGTCACATTTTTTACAGTATGCAATAATTATTCTAAAATCTTTATCATCTTTTTTATTCTTGTTTAATATATCTATAAGATCAGAATATTCATCGCCTTTTGATATTTCTCCAATTGAATGAGTTTTATATACCTCGGTGCAATAATTACACATCCCGATGTTTATTTTCATATCTTTTTCCAAAGGGAAAAGTTGATAAACAGAACATCTGTTTACCCGATTTTTATATAATATAATTCTATTTTTTTCTAAAAAGTAAATTTCATAATCGTTCAAACAGATTCACCTCATTTGAATTTTATTCTTTTTTTATTTTTTTTGCTTTTTTATATTTGTTATTTTATTTTTATTATGTAGTAATTAAAGGTAATATTTATATATGTTTGAAACATAAATTACGTATAGTAATAAATTAATGTTTTCATTTCGCCACTATCATGAAAATATAATATTACTAATATTTACATCTATATTGTAACTGTTTGTTTTTTGATTCATATTACAAAAAATAATCTTATAATTTATTGCAAATTTGAACACTTAAAATATATTATATATCCTAATAAAAGATATTAAAAGATGTAATTAATTTAAAGATATAATTAATTATTAATTTTTAATTATTAATTTAAAGTTGTGATTAATTTAAAGATATCTTTAAAAGATAGTCTTAATTCAAATATAAATCCGAGGTAAAAATTATGCAAATGAAAAATTCGATCGTTTTGAGAGTAGAACAATTTTTACAAACTGACGGAACCGGGTACCGAAAAGATGTATTAAGTGCAGTTTTATCTGAAAAAACGTTTACTGTAGACGAGATGTATGAAATACTGTCAAAATCTCACGAGCTTACCCGAAACAAAGTTGCCTCTATGATGGGGTACATTCAATCGAAGTTAGGAATTCTCTCTTCTCATAAAGAATCCTATAAAACTCCGATTACTTACAGTCTTAAAGAAGAATACGAAAATTTATTGGAACAAATGATTAAAAACGTTCAAATACAAACAACAAGTTAATTCATATAAATTCTTTTATTTATTTATGTATTTATTTAATATATTTTTTTATTTTCTTTTTTTTACAATATTTTGTGAGTGAATATGACACTTATAAAAAAAGCACCAAAAACAGCAACAACGATTGTTATAAGGTCGGATACAAATGCAAGAATCAGCCAATCGCGCGATCCGTATTATATGTTAATGAGACGCCTGTTTCAGGAAGAAGCTACAGCAACGCGCGGTCAAAAGTTTTTAAACATGGTTGAAGATAGACAAAAGGCAGGAAATCCGATTAAAATTCAAGAATGGAAATCGATTTTGGAACAATTAAATGTAAGCCGTGCATCTTTTTACGGGATGCGAAATAAGCTGACAGGAGCCGGTTTGCTTTCAATAAAAAACGGTGAATATAGACTTTCCGGTACATTTTCAAAAGATTTAATAGATATGGCACGTTGGTGGTGGACGGCAATCCTTCAAAATGATGAAAAAAATCTTTGATTTTTTTTCCACCATTTTGTCTTTTTGTTATAATTTTGTTATATAATTTTGTTATAATTTTGTTACCATTTTGTTATTCACTTTTTCCTTTTTATTTTCTTTCCTTTATTTTTTGCACTTTATTTTTATTATATTAAAATTTTGAATGACAAATTATATATATTGCTAATTCTTTTTAACTAAAACTTAGAAGCCCGGTGGTGTAGTGGTCAATCATGCAGGATTCTGGCTCCTGCAACCTCGGTTCGAATCCGTGCCGGGCTACTTTTAAATTTCAAAGCTTTATTTTTACATTTTATTTGTCTTTATTTATTTTTTCTATTTTTATTTGTTTATTTTTATTTGTTTATTTTTATTTGTTTATTTTTATTAGTTTATTTTTATATATTTGATATCACCATCTGTGTTCAAATATTATACTTTTTATTAAATCTTTTAGATCTTCGTTGTTTCCCGCCATCGGGACAAGCGTTTTTTCTGCAGAAATTACATAACCTTCGTATTTTGCCAACTTGACCCAACTTTCGATATGTTTCATAGAAAATCCGATTCCTGCTTTTTCCGACAGAATATCAAGTTTGTGCTTGACACTCAATATTTCAGAGAGATTCTCTTCACATTCGGGAACTGCCAGAAGCAATTGCTTTGCTGCAAACTCATCAGTCAACGGAATTGCGTTTACCGCCGCATCGAACATATTTATATTTCGATAAGTGGTTCCGATAGTTGCAAAAAGCCTGAAATTCTGATGTCTTTTTACAAATTCCCCGGTACTTAAAAAAATACCGCCGTTTTGTTCAAGAAGCAAATTTATTTTTGACACAAATTCGGGCGGCGCATAATTTATATTCTCAAGTACAACTGCGCCGCCGTGCTTTATTGCTTTTGTGAAATTGGACTCGGAAAATACAGGAATTTGTGACTGTACTTTATAATTTCCGAATACAAAGTCATTTAATTGAGACGAGCACATAATTACTGACACTACAGGAATATTAAGCTCATTTGCAACCAAATTGTATGAAAAGCTTCTGCTTGATTCGTTTCCTCCGTTAAATAAAACGGATATAAAATCGCCTGAGTGAATCGCATTGCAAGTATTTTTCAATTCGTCCGGGATTTTAACATCCGCTATTTTCGGGATATACTGCTCGAATTCTTTTAAAAACACCGATTTATCAAACCTGTTTCTTTTCATTAAACGAAGTGACGGTTGCAGTTTATTTTGTTTTAAGAATTCTGCAAAGTCCACATATCCGTCGTAATTAAAATAACTCAAATTTTGATAATCGATTAAAAATTCGTCATATTTATACTTTTGATAAAAATCTTCGTGAAGCCGTACAAATAAATCAAAAGTCGGCTGCTCGATATATTCCGAAATCATCATATAAAATGTACGGTTTTGGTAAATTTCACGCGCAAGCAAAGCCGTAAACGATGCATGGAGTTTTGAAAGAGATCTGGTACTGTTTTCCGAATCTTCAATAAAATAATTATATTTATCAAAGCAAGAAATGTATATGTGATTTCCTTTCACTAAAACATTTATTTTTGAAATTCTCGGATCAAATACTCCGGAAATTTTCCAATCTTCAGGAATGAAAACTTCCAAAAATACATTCGATTTATGGGAATTAATATAAAAATTTCCCAAAACTTTGTCGGAAACTGTTATCCCAAACTCATTTACTTTGGCCGGCTCTTTGTTTTCTTCTTTCAAATTGTTTAACAGATTTGTAAATAAAACAAGAGATTCCCCGATGGGTTGGCAAAGTGACGTAGTTTTTGAATAAGATTCGTTATTCGGATGCAAATAATATTTCGTCACATCATTTAAATGACGAAAGCCATATCCTTTATAAATATCGGGATTCTCTCTCGATATTTTATAGGATAATTTTAAAATGTTCAATTTACAATTCCTCCTACAATTTTTTATAAACAAATATAATTATTACAAATAATATTACAAATATTATTACGAATATTATTACGAATATTACATGTAATTATTACACTTGTTAATTCTAAAAAAGCACGAAAAATATATAGACATGTTTTTGTGATATGCACAATTTTTCCATGCATTGCACGGAAAAATTGTGAAATATATACAAAAAAGCAATAAAATATAATGTACCAATATAATATTACATGAATAGAACCCTTTTATTTCATTTAATTCATTCATTGATCTTTGTTTTGGTTTGATTTGGTTTTTTGTTTTCCTTTTTATTTTTAGTTTTTTGATTTTTGTTTTAACTTTTCTATTTTCTATTTTTTTTTTCGTTTTATTATATTTTATATACATTTTTATAAAATTCGGATTATTCTTAAGATAATATTTTATACTTTATTTACTTATTAGTTTATAAACTCAAATAAACTCAAAAACCAGATTAAAAAATAATAAAAAATCGAAATTATTTTATTTTTACATTTTTTCCGGTAATTATTGAGATTTATAATTTTTAAAATTTTTATACAAATATATTTATAGAATTAAAAAATATATAATCCTATATTTATATTATATTATTTAAACCTAAACTACTAGATGTTTAGACTCAAAAATAATTATATAAATATATCATTATTTTACAATTTTTAATTTTTCCGGCTTTATTTTTTTCTATAATTGCTTTTTTTACTTTTTTTAATTTACCGAATAAAATTAATAAAATTATTTCATAAAAAAATAATAAAATTATTTTATAATCCTTCTAATTTCTATTATTCCACATCTTATGAGAATAAATAATTAAAAATTGAAAATATTTCAAAAAAGTATGTTTTTCAAAACAAAATTATTCAAGAGACTATCAGAATATGCCGTTTTGAGACTGCAACAGCCCCCTTTAGTGCTAAAAAGCATTAAAGAAACGAATACCTTAAAAAATAGAGATGTTGTTCTTATGGTTTATAGAATTTTTTTTTTTTTTATTTTTCTAAAATTTTTGTTTGTTTTGATCCGGCTTAAAAAAAATGTAAATGCAATGAATGTTCTGTTATTTCTTGAGGATAATTTTACTGAATAAATCCCATCTAAAAAATCGCATATTCTAAAAAACTTATTAAATGAAAACATATTATTTCGGAAATATGTTTTTAAATGAAAATATAGATTATTCAAAAACAAAATGTATTTTTAAAGAATAGACTATTTTTGAACGTAAATATATTTTCTAAAATAGATTAATCAAATACATAAATATATTTTTAAAAATATGTGATTTCAAAAAAAGATATATATTTTCAAAAACATACAAATTAAAAACAATTATGTGTTTTTTGAAAAATATTATTTAAAACGGAAATATATTTTTGAATATAGATTATTACAAAATAAACATATGTTTTAAAAAATAGATTATTAAAAAATAAATATATATTCTAAAAAATTAGAAACTAATAACAAATATATATTTTAGGAAATAGATTGTTTCAAAAAAAAACATCTATTTTAGAAAACAGATAGTTCTAAAAATAAAATGTATTTTGAAAAATAGATGTCTATAATGTGATTGTGTGTTTTTAAAAATATATTATTAAATAATAGAAACTTGTTTTCAAAAATACATGATTAAGAAAAATAAAATATTTTCAAAAATAGACAATTAAAAATAATAATACGTTTTTGTGAAGAATATTACAAAAAATGTTAAGTTTATTTTTATTTTTTAATATCTTCGAATCTTTTTAATATAACGTAAGAAACAATCATGAAAATTATAATAAAGAAAACGACCGCCATATTGTACGGATCTTCAAAAAAAGAAAAATTTATCATAAAACTAACTGCACCATTTATATTAATAAAAATATACACAAATAAACATACTATGGTAACTATTAAATATATAATACTTTCTCAAAATTCACGAATTATGAATATATAAAAAAGATAAAAAATTAAAATATGTAATATTAAAATAAAACAGTTATAGTAGACAAGTATTAATATTGGTTGAACAATAACATGGGAAAATATTATCAAAACGAATGAGTGTTTTATATGAAATCTTTAAGTTGTAAGCAATGTGGTGGTAGTGATTTTGTTGAAGAGGGCGATTTGTACGTATGTATGAATTGTTATTCAAAATACAGTAAATACGATTCATCTATTTTCCATAATGTTGAAATAAATATGAAGGATTTCAAATCCGAAAAAATCAAAAATTTTTTAAATTTGGCGGATTCCGATTATAAAAACGGACTTTTCAGCAGTGCTAAAACTCATTATACTTCCGTTCTTGAATACGATGCGCATCAACCGGTTGCATATTACAGACGTATTTTATGTATGTGCTATGAAAACTTTTCTAATTTTGTAAATGTAAACCACATAAATTACGGAAATGATTCGATAAAATACTTTGAAAAATCGACTGATGATAAGCAAAGTATATTTCAATTTAGAAACGCAGTTGCTGAAGATTATTTGAATTTGTCTGCTTCTTGTTATAAAAATGCCATTAATAAATCCTCGGAAGGAACGTATAATCTCAACGATTTTGATTTTTATTCTAAAGTATTCAGCCAATCTTACAATTCTTTGGTTTTTGCAAAATCAACAATAGATTACAGTACAACATTTTTAAATAAAAAGGCAAGAGAAAGATATATGGATATTTGTTTATCAATTCAAACTATTACAAAAAGATTGAGTAATGAATATTTATTGCATATGAAATTTAACGATAATCCGAATATACCTGGCAATTACATATATAAAAAAATATATTATGACCCGCAGGGATTTTATAAAAAAGCTTATGAAAATATTTCAATTGAAATAGAAAATATTCCTAAAAAAGTAGAGGCAGCAAAAAGATATATTATGGAAGAAAATGCAAAGAAATTTAGAGCAAATCCGGAATTAAGACAAAAAAGACTTAATCAATTATACGAACAAAAATCGAAATCGATTGGGGAAATTGAAAAAGCAAAAGGAATCGAAAACGCTTTAAATTTAAATTTGGAAAATTATAGAGAAGAAATAAAAAATTATACATTTTCTTTTTTTGGTGAGGGGGCTAAGATAAAAAGAGAACTAAGAGAAAATATAAATAGCACTGAATCGAAATTAAAAAATATAAGAAATAAAATAAATGAAATAGACAATGAAATTAAGCAGTATAATGTGGAAATAAATCTTTTGGAATAATATAATATGAAATCATTAAGTTGTAAACAATGTGGCAGCAGTGATTTTACTGAAAAAGGCAATTTATACGTATGTATGAATTGTAATTCAAAATACAGTAAATATGATTCGTCTGTTTTTTACAATGTTGAAATAAAATTAAAAAAAATAGACTCTGAAAACGTTCAAAATATTTTAAAGTTGGCAAATTCAGATTACGAAAATGGACTTTTCAAAAGTGCCGAGTCGCATTACACAACAGTTCTTAAACATGAAGCATTCCATCCGGTTGCATATTATCGCCGTATTTTATCTATGTGCAGTGACAGCTATTTAAATTTTATAGAAATAAATGCTGTTAATTATGCTCAAAATTCAATTAAATATTTTGAAAAAAAAGTGAAAGACAAGAAAAGCAGATTTGAATTTAGAAATATGGTTGCTGAAGATTTTTTGCAGCTCTCAAATGCTTATTATATAAATACAAATAATCAATCTGTAGAAGAAGTATATGACTCAAGTGATATAAGTGAACTTGATAAATACGATTACATATTCGGACAATGCTACAATTCTTTGATTTTTGCAAAGTCGGTGATTGATTACAGAACAACGTTTTTAAATAAAAATGCAAAAAACAGATATATGGAAATATGTAGATCAATTCAAATAATTACAGAAAAATTGAGCAATGAATATTTGTGGTATAGAGTATACGATATATCAGCACCGTATAATTTTGTATTGAAAAAAAGATCATATGATCCGCAGGGTTTTTATAAAAAAGCTCATAAAGAAATTTCAAACGAAATCGCCAATATTCCTAAAAAAGTAAAAGATGCAAAAAAATTAATAATTAAAGAAAATGCTAAAAAATTCCGAGAAAATCCCGAATTGAGACAAAAAAGACTCAACCGATTATATAAAGAGAAATCAGAATCGGAAGCTGAAATTCAAAAATTAAAAAATAAAGAAAACAATTTTAACTCGGTTTTGGAAAATTTAAAGGATGAAAAGAAAAAATATACATATTCTTTTTTTGGCGAAAATGCGAAAAAGAAAAAAGAAATAAAAACAAACATAAAAGATGTAAAACGAAAACTGGATATTGTAGCAGAAAAAATTAATAAAATAAATGAAGATTTGGAACGTTATAATACTGAAATCAATCTTTTGGAATAAAATTCGAAAATTAATACAGGATTAATACATGATTAATACAGATTTATATAGGAATAACACAGGAATAACAAATGCAAACAAATTCAAATAAAACAAATCCAAATAAAACGAATTCGAATAAAACAAATAAAAAGAAAATAACAGCTCTAATCTCAGGCGGGAAGGATTCTGTTTTTGCAGCTTACAAATTAATCCAAAAAGGTTATTCGATATGCTCGTTTGTGTGTCTTGCTCCTGAAAATAAAGAATCTTATATGTTTCATTCAATAAATATGAATCTTGTTAAAGATATTTCAAAAGCGTGTGATATCCCGCTTTGTTTTTATCCTACAAAAGGAATAAAAGAAGAAGAATTAAATGAATTGAAAGCGGCAATTGAAATTCAAAAAGAAAAATATAAAATAGACGGTGTTTCGTCAGGCGCTGTTGAATCGGTTTACCAAAAGTCGCGAATTGATAATATTTGTAAAGAACTTGAAATTGAAAGTTTGACACCGCTTTGGCAAAAAGATCCTGAAACTCTTTTAAAGGAAATGGTTGAGTGCGGAATGGACATAAGAATTGCGGCCGTTGCCGCCGACGGTTTAGATGAATCTTATTTGGGGGAAAAAATAGACCCGGAAATGATTGAGAAATTGAAGTATTTGAATAAAAAGAAATATGTCCATATTGCAGGAGAAGGAGGAGAATATGAAACGGCCGTGCTGGATGCTCCTTTTTTCAAAAAACGAATCGTTCCGATAAGTTTCAAAAAAGAATGGAACGGAAACAGAGGATTTTTCTATATAGAAGAAACAAAACTTGAAAATAAATAAAATAAAAAGAAATAAAATAAATAAAATAAATAAAATAAAAAGAAATAAAATAAAAAAAGAAATAAAATAAAAAAAGAAAAAAATAGAAATAAAAAAAGAAAAAATAAAAAAAATAGAAATAAAAATAAAAAATTGAAAAATTCAATTTTTTAATTTTTCAATTTTCAATATTTTTCATGATCAAATCTATTTTTTCGTCCATTGATTCCAAATTATCGGCAATCAAAAGTATTACTTTTTCCAAGTTTATTCTATCAGGCACAAGTATTGCATCGGGTGCTTTGTCCGTTTTATTTTCCGATTTGAAGCAGCTAACCGTTTTTTCAAGGTCTGAAAAGAATTCTTCATCGGTTTGTCTGAAATCTTTTGCATCCGGCATTTTTATAATATTTAAACCGGCTTTTTTACAAGCTTCAAATACAGAATCTTTTCCGCTCAAATTCATAACGCATTTCGTATCTTTAAAATGTTTTTTAATCGTTTTTAAAGATGTCGCCATGTAATATGACGTTCCGATATCAGATTTTCCAAGCTTTTTAGTTTCGTTTTTGTATTTCAAAAACCTTCCGGGAAGTGATGCTATTGAATCGGATTTTAAATCTTTTTGATAAGCTATATTGGAACCTATTTCAGCAAGCAATTTGTAAATATTTTTGGAGATTTGAGAATCTGTAAAATCGTCGAGTTCATTGCACATTTCGATTTCGTAAGGGGTTCTTGTATCGTCTTTCAATTCAAGTGCATTGAAAAATACTTCCCAAAATTTGTCGACTTCAGGTGCAGTAAATTCTTTTTTATTTTGATTTGAGTCTATTATACAACAACCGTTTTCCGGCAAAACAACTTCTCCTATAACGGCAGATTCTATTCCTTCTTTTTCTAAAGAAAAAATTATTTTTTCAGAAACGGAAGCATCACATGTAATAATAAGTGTACCTTCGCTTATTATTTCATACGGATTTAATGAAAAATAGTCACAAACAACAGATACATCTTCCGGCAAAATTATGTCATCTTCTCTAATTAATATCCCGACATTTGAAGCATCTGCAATTTCATATAAACCTCTGAAGAGGCCTCCTTCAGTTGCATCGTGCATCGCATGAACATATTTACTTCCGCCTCCGGCGGAAAACGCAATTAAAGCGTCATCTATGACAGTCATTTGGTGAAAACGTGCTTTTGCTTTTGTAACAATTTCTTGTGACATATTGTCTCGCAGAAGTTTCTCTTCAAGTTCGTAAGCTAAAAGACCGACAGCTTCGATTGCGACTCCTTTTGTTATTATAATTTTATCTCCGACTTTTGCGCTTGAAGGGGTCGTATAATCGTCTCCGAAACCCCAAACTGTAATCCCACCGATTGTAGGAACGGTAACAGATCCGTAAAAACCGGTATGACCGCCAACTATACTTATCCCTTCTGATTTTGTGTACTCGTCCATCGCTTTTACGAAATCGGCTATATATTCTTCTGAAGTATTTGGCGGAAGAAGAAGTGAATATGTTAAAAATTGAGGTTTAATTCCGGTAACGGCAACGTCACTTGCACCTATGTGTACTGTAATTTTTGCAAAGTCTTCAGGAGTTGTGGAGGCTCCGGGAAAAATCGGGTCTTCCGCAACCGCCATAAATTTATCACCTACTTTCAAAATTGCCGAATCGACACCCATTTTCGGACCGACAATAACTTTGTTGTTAAAACTTCCTGTTTGTTTTAATATATGTTTTTTAAAAAAAGAATCGTTGATTTTTCCAATCATGAATTAAACTCCTTGAAATTGCATAAATTATTAAAAAAATTAAAAAAATTAAAAAATTTTATATATTCAACTGTAGTAATGGGATTTAAACAGTTGTAAAGGGACTTAAATAGTAAATTATGCTATAAATACATTTTGAGGTAAATTGATGGAATGTGATTCCGAAAAATCTGTTATAAGCGAAAAAACAGATGAAATAACTAATGAATTAACTAATGAATTAACTAATGAATATGAAATAACCGATGAATATAAAAAAACTAATGAAAAAAACGAAAATCCGTTAGTAAGATTTGTACTGGTTGAGCCGATGTATAAGGGAAATATTGGTTCCGTTGCACGTGTTATGAAAAATTTCGGTTTTTTGGATTTGGCGCTGGTAAATCCGTGTTCGTTTGGCGGTGAAACTTGGGCAATGGCATCACATGCTGCAGACGTTATTGAAAATGCGAAAATTTATAGCTGCATCGAGGATGCAATAGAAGGGTGCGATGTTATTGTAGGTACTACAGGTGCAAAAGCATACAGAAAATGCGACCATATAAGAACGCCGGCACTTACTCCTAAAATACTTGCCGATAAAATAAAAACGTTTAGAAAATACAATAAAGTTGCAATCCTTTTCGGACGAGAAGATCACGGTTTTAAAAATGAAGAGCTTGAAATATGTACAATCATTGTTACAATTCCAACATCCGAATTATATCCGGTAATTAATTTGTCGCATGCGGTTGGAGTTATTGCATATGAATTGTCGGAAATTTATAATAACGATATAACGGAAAATACAAAAAACAAATCTTATAATTCTTTAAATCATCCTATAGTGGATCTGAAAAGTTTTGAATATTTGTGTAAACACATAAAAGAAATTTTAAAAAAATCGGACTATCCGGAAGAAAAAGCGGAAAGAACCGAATTGATGATTCGACGCGTTTTAGGTCGTGCAAATCTAACGCCTTGCGAAGCTCAGACGATTCGAGGTGTATTAAGGCATCTGGAGTATCATGTAAACAAAAGTAAAGGAATCGACGTTTCTAAAAAAATTGAACCAATTTCAAATATATTTGAAAGGGACGATTTTGAAATATAATTTGAAATATATTAATAATTAATATAGTTAATATTTTTAAAGAGGAGCATAAATGAAAAAAAGGAAAAAAGCAACAGACAATATAAGGCCTTTTTATGTGATGGAAATTTTGGAGAGGGCAAAAGAGATTGAAAATGAAATGAAATGCGGGAAAACATTTCCTTTCGACACAGTAATTCACTTAGAAGTTGGTGAACCTGATTTTCCGTCTCATGAAAATGTAAAAAAGTCTGCTGTTGATTCGATAATGGCCGGAAATGAAAAGTATACTCACAGTTTGGGAAATTTAAATTTAAGGAAAGAAATTTCAAACGATTACAGAAAACGATACGGAATCGATATAAAGCCCGAAAGAATTATTATCGGGTCGGGAACAAGTCCGCTTCTTTTGTGTCTCTTTATGTATTTGCTTGAAAAAGACGATGAAGTTATTTTGATGAAACCGTATTATTCCGGTTATCCGAACTTTATTTATGCATTAAATGCAAAGCCCGTATTTTCCGAAACGGATACATTAAATGGATTTGAACCGGACATTAATGACATAACCGGAAAAATTTCCAAAAAAACAAAAGGAATCCTTTTAAACAACCCTGGAAACCCTACCGGCCACGTCTTATCCGGAGATTTTTTAAAAGAAATTTCAAAAGTTTCTAAAATATATAAAATCCCTATAATATCGGACGAAATTTATCAAGGAATTTTATATGACGGAATTAAAAGTGAAACAATTTTAAAGTATACTGACGATGCTTACGTTTTAAACGGTTTTTCAAAATATTACAATATGACAGGCTGGAGGCTCGGCTATATGATAGTTCCTGAAAAATCTGTCAGATCGATTCAAAATTTAATGCAAAATTTTTTCATATCGGCAAACGCATTTGTTCAGGAGGCAGGAATTGCGGCTTTGAAAAGTCCGGAAAGTGAACGAATTGATATTGTAAAAACGTATGAAAAAAGACGAAATTTCATGGTTGAAAAATTAAAAGAAACGGGATTTAAAATTCCAAAAATCCCAAGCGGTGCCTTTTATATATTTGCCGATGCAACCGATTTTACAGATGATTCCTTAAAATTCGTAAACGAAATTCTTGAAAAAACAGGAGTTGCATGTACTCCCGGAATTGATTTTGGACAGGAAGGTTTTATCCGATTTTCATATGCAAACAGCATGGAAAATATAAAAGAAGCAATGAACCGTTTAAGTAAATTTATAAAAAACTATTAATTTGCTTTATTGTATGGTAATGAGTTTTAGGAAGGTGTGGCGGGTGATTTTCCGGACACTGTCCGGATTATTGGAGATTTAAGTATCAAACAATTTTCCAGACACTGTCTGAATTATTTAGTATTTAAAAATTAAACAGAAGTTACAGTATTCAATCATCATAAATCAGTAAAAACATAATTAAGAAAATTTCCAGACACTGTCTGAATTATTCAACATTTAAGAATCAAACTGAAATTACAGTATTCAATCATCATAAATCAGTAAAAACAGAATGAAGCAATTTTCCGGACCACCGTCCGGATTATTTTAAATTTCTCCTTTAGAATGCAGTAAAAGTATTCTAACGCTATAAGTTTAGAAAATGTAATGGAGAGATTTTCCAGACACTGTACACATTATTTAAAATTTGTGCGTTAGAATGCAGTAAAAGTATTCTAACGCTATAA
>JAAYST010000018.1 GCA_012518265.1 Candidatus Methanofrustulum fimipullorum
TAAAATTCATAATTCATAAAATTCATAATTCATAAAATTTACAATTCATTAAAATTTATAATTTTTATTGTTGTTATATTCTTATTCAAATGCTCTGTCGTATTCATCGAATTCCTCATCAGGTTCTATTTTATACTTTACCGGTTTTTTTGCATCTTTTTTCTCCGAGTTTTCTATTTTTTGTCTTATAATATCGGCTTCTTCTTTTGATATTACTTTACCGAAAGCATATTTCGGTTTTATGTCTTTTAACAAAATAGAAACTTCATCGCCGATATCTGTTCCGGGAACAAAAACGACAAAGTTGTCAATATAAGCAATGCCGTCACCCGAATTGCCCATGCTTTCAATTAAAACGTCATACACATCGCCTTTTCTTAGAGAAGTTGCAATGAAATTTTTGCATATAATATATATTTCAGCGCTTGTAGAACGTGATGCCGGAGGCGAAAATGCTTTTGTGTATACGAAACTTTTTGACACTTTGTCATAAAAATTTTTAAACATATCCCCTTGGAAAACTTTTACTACAAAATTTCCGCCGGGTTTCAGTATTTTTTCCGCGCATTCGAATGCGGCTTCATTTAAATCAATACCTCTTGCATGGTCGACCGCCCAATTTCCGGAAAGATTCGGAGCCGCATCGCACAAAACAACATCAACGCCTGCATCGCCTGCAAATTCCAATACTTTTTCAATAGTTTCTTCAGATGTAATGTCGCCAACTATTGTAGTCACTCCTTGTATCGGTTTTATCGGCTGAAGATCGACTCCGAAAATTTTTCCTCGTGAAAGTTCCCGAGCAACTTGAAGCCAACCGCCCGGTGCTGCTCCTAAATCTACGACCGTATCGTTTCGTCTTATAATATATTCTTTATCTTGTATTTGCTTAAGTTTATAAGAAGCACGAGAACGATAACCCGACTCTTGTGCCTGTCTGTAATAAAAATCCCTTTGATTGCGTGCCATGAAAACACCGAAATTAAAACGAAATTAAAAATAAAAATTAAATAGATATAATATTATTGTTTATACAAATATTTAAATTAAAGGGAAACGAATAGATTAAGACGGTAAAAAATAAAGATGATAAAAATATTATATATGAAACACGTATAAGCGTTAAATTTAAAGGAATGAGACTTGAAATTTATGAAATTGAAATTTATAAAATATATAAAATATATAAAATTAAGACCGATAAAGAGGTAAAATAAATGAAACCTGCAAGATTATACGGTACGATAAAACATCCTACTTTGTGGATTGAAGGAAATTCCGGGGATTCGTTAAAAGGAAAAACAATCGTGTTGGCAGTCACCGGGAGTATTGCAGCCGTTCGTGTAATTGAGCTTGCTCGAATGTTGATTAGAAAAGGTGCGTCTGTTTACGGTGTTATGAGTGATGCGGCAACAAAAATAATTCATCCGGATTCTCTTGAATATGCAACGGGAAATCCGGTATGCACGCAAATAACTGGAAATGTGGAACATGTCGCGTTTTTCGGATCTGAAGGTGTTGCTGATCTTTTGCTGATTGCGCCTGCAACCGCAAATACAGTTTCAAAAATTGCGGCGGGAATAGATGACACGCCTGTTACTACTTTTGCGACTACCGCAATCGGAGAAGGGAAAAAAGTAATTATTGTGCCTGCAATGCATGAATCTATGTACAATCATCCTAAAGTCAAAGAAAATATAAAGACTTTAAAAAATATGGGAATTGATTTTGTAGGACCGGTTTTCGAAGAGAACATTGCGAAAATTTCAAGCAATGAAAGTATTGTTTTAAGAGTAGAAAAAGCATTGCACCCGGCTTCTCCTTTAAAGGGACAAAAAATATTGATTTCATCCGGATCTACAGCGGAAAAAATAGACCCGATTAGAATTTTAACAAACAGAGCGTCCGGAAAAACGGGAGAAGCGCTTGCAATTGAAGCATACAAAAGAGGAGCCGAGGTATATATATTCAGAAGAAACAACACTCCGATTCCGATAATCGATGACCGAAATTTCAAAGATATAAGAGTTGAAAGCGCTACAGAAATGACGGAAGCGGTTTTAGAAAATATAGACAATGAAGAAGAACTCTATGTTACGGGAAAAGCAAATATATTAATTAGTGCCGCCGCAATTTCAGATTATAAGCTTTCGGATGACGATATATTTGAAAATAAAATAAAATCGGGGGAAAGTTTAACTCTTGATTTTGTGCCGACTCCTAAATTGATAGAAGAAGCGAGAAAAAAATCTTCCGAATTATGGATTGTCGCATATAAAGCCGAAACGGAATTAAACGATGAAAAAGCGCTTTCAAACGCGCTTAAAAAGTTTAGAGAAAAAGACATAGATATAGATATGTTAATTGCGAACAATGTTCTTAAAACGGGTATGGGAACAGACACAAATACGGTTAAAATTCTTAAAAACAAGTCTATGAATGAAAAAGATTTGGCAAAGCTCAAATCGATTGAAGGGACTAAAGAAAAGATTGCTGTAGAAGTACTTAATGAAATTGAAAATATGCTTTTAGCTGAAAAAAATGCATATTTGAACAAATTAAAGAAAGAAAAAGATGAAAAGCAGAATGACGAGACAGGAGAAAATGCGCAAACCGAAATTGAACCGTTTACAAGGAGAAGATATTACGAAATGGGAGACGGAGGAGCCGTTTTTATTTCTGCGTCAAAAAGAAGAAAAAAACCGTTAAAAATACAAGGAAAAACTTACGGGGAACCTAAAAGAATTGAAGATAAATAAAAAAAGTGAATCGGAAATAAACTTACGAATTTTACGAATTAAAAAAATAAAAAAATATATTGATATATAAAGGAATTTAATAATGAATATTTTAGTTGTTAAAAACTTGGTGCTTATTCTCTGCTTTTTATTGATTAACGGTTTTCTTATAATGATTGAAACTGCACTCGATTCATCGAGAAGGTCAAAATTGAACGGTTTATATAAAGACGGAAATAATTCTGCAAAAAAAGCATTGTTACTGCTCGATGACGAAGAAAGAGTAGCTCTTTCATTAAAAATGTTCAGGATTTCAGGTGCAGTAGCTATAATGATACTTTTCGTATACGCCATATTTTTAGATGCCTCAAGAGTAGAAAATGCAATAGTAGAGACAATCGGTTACTTAAAAATAAGCTTTACAATTCCGATATTGATACTTATACTTTTGATTGCTTGTCCAATAATTATTATTTTCGGGTTTATTGTGCCTGAAAGAATTGCAAAATCAAAACCGGAAAGTATATTGACAAGAACGGCAAGTATCATATCGATTATATCAGCCTTGTTTTGTATACCGTACAAAGTAATAATTGCCATATCGGAATATTTGTTGTCGTTGATAGGTATAAAGGGTAGTGAAACTCGAGCAACGGAAGAAGATGTAAAAGCTGTTATTCGCGAAGGATTTGAAGACGGTGAAATTGAAAAAACGGAACAGGACCTTGTAGAAAGAGTATTCAGTTTGGACGACAGAATGATCAGTTCGGTTTTAACACATAAAAACGACATTGTGTGGCTTGATATATCGTCCACTCCTGAAGAAGTAAGAAAAATTATTTCAGAAAATCCGTATACGGTATATCCTGTTGCCGATGAGCGCCTTGACAATATAAAAGGTGTAGTTACGCTTAAAGATTTAATAGATAATATAGGATACGAAATACCTTTAAAAAATTACGTAAAACCTGCAAATTTTTTGCCGGAAAATGTAAATATTCTTGAAACGCTTCAAAATTTTAAAGACACAAGATTTGAATATGCTCTTGTAACGGACGAATTTGGAGGAATTCAAGGAATTGTAACACTTGGCGACTTGTTGTATGCACTTGTGGGAGATGATCCGATTATTTCAACCGAAACGGGATATGAATTCATAAAACAAAAAGAAGACTCCTGGATTGTTGACGGACAATATCCCTTTTACGACCTTTTAAGACAACTCGGAATTGAACATTATTACAACGATAATCCGTATAACACATTGAGCGGACTTATATTGGATAAATTCGACAATATTCCTAAGAAAGGAAACAAATTTATGTGGAAAGGATTTGAAATTTCAGTTTTGGAAATGGATAAAAACAGAATCGACAAGGTTATGATTAAAAAGAAAAAAAGCCGAATGAATCACAAACCGAACAATCATAAACAATTATAAATGAACAGTTATAAATAAACAATTATAAATGGAAAAATATAAAAGATTCATATGAGTGAAAAAAGCGTTACAATGATAGTTTTGCCTTTTTCGGAATTGCCTGAAAAATATAAAAAACTCTCAAAGGAACGTATGATTGAAAAAGAAGAGTATCCGATTGCGGAAGAGTTGCTTGAAAAAGCCGTTCATTCGTATAATGAAAAACAGTCGGAAAATTTTATAAAATATATGAATGAAAATCCGCATGCCGACTGGTCAAAGACTGATTTGTTTGTAGACCTTTTAGAGTATTACAGGCAATATATCGCATATACTAATGAGAAAGACCAAAGGTGTATTTGGATAAATTTATTTAAAAGACCTGTCGGAAACTGGCTTGAAAGAAGAGTTGATGTTGTTTCCGACACAAACGATTTTTTTTCAATCTGTTTGAATATGGAAACGGGAAAAAGATTTAACTTTACTTTAAATGAAAAAGCTTTATAAAATACAAAGCCTATATCGTAGACTTTAAACGAAACAACAGAGGTTGTATAGAATGCTTAAAAACATTACGAAGAAATATGAGCCGTCCGAAATTGAAAAAAATATAACTCAATATTGGGATAAAGACGATTCATATAAAAAGACAAGAGACAACAGAGAGAAAGGGAAAAAGTTTTATTTCGTTGACGGACCGCCATATACAACAGGCCATATACATTTAGGAACCGCATGGAATAAAATTATAAAAGATTCAATTTTAAGATATACTTCCATGAAAGGATATGATGTCCTTGATACGCCCGGTTGGGATATGCACGGACTCCCGATTGAAGTTAAAGTTGAAGAAATTTTAGGATTTAAAACTAAAAAAGATATTGAGAAATTCGGCGTTTCAAATTTCATACAGGAATGTAAAAAGTTTTCTATAACAAATAAAGAGGCAATGACAAATCAGTTTAAACGTTTGGGAGTTTGGATGGATTGGGACAAACCGTACATGACTTTAACTGACGAATATATTGAATCGGCCTGGTGGGTTACGAAAGCGGCACAAGAAAAGAATTTGCTTGAAACGGGCAGAAGAGTCGTAAATTGGTGTCCGAGATGTGAAACTGCGATTGCAGATTCCGAAGTTGAATATTGGGATAAAAAAGATCCGTCCGTTTTTGTAAAGTTCCCCGTTTTGAACAGAGAAAACACGTTTATCGTAATTTGGACAACGACTCCTTGGACTATTCCTTCAAACGTGTCGATTGCAGTTCATCCCGATTTGGAGTATGCGGAAATTGAAGCGAAAAAAGAAGACGGAACTGTTGAAAATTTAATTTTTGCAAAAGATTTGATTCCTGAAGTTTTAAAGAAAGGAAAATATGTTTCTTTTGAAATAGTAAAAACGATCCAAGGGACCGAAGTGGAAGGGCTTGAATACATAAGTCCGTTTGCGGAAGAAATACCGTTTCAAAAAGAAACGAAACATCAGGTATATACGGCAGACTATGTAGCGGCCGAAAATACGGGATGTGTACATATTGCTCCCGGACACGGGCTTGACGACTTTAATGTCGGAATAAAACATAATCTGCCGATTTTTTGCCCTGTAGGCCCTGACGGCACATACACAAAAGATGCAGGGAAATATACCAGCATGAATATTATAGATGCAAACCCGATTATTATAAACGATATCGATGAAAAAAATCTCTTGTTGTTTGAAACGGAAACACTTCACAGATACGGACACTGTTGGAGATGTAAAACGCCGATTATATTTTTGGCTACAAAACAGTGGTTTATGGACATCGTAAAAGTAAAAGAAATAATGCTTGATGAAATTGAAAATGTTGACTGGTTCCCCGACTGGGCCGGTTCCGCAAGATTTAAAGATTGGGTTGAAGGTGCAAGGGACTGGTGCATTTCAAGACAAAGATATTGGGGGATTCCGATTCCGATTTGGGAATGTACGAGCTGTGATAAAATTACAGTTATCGGAACGAAAGACGAATTAATTGAAAAAGCAGGTATAAAAGGCGATATTGAACTTCACAGACCTTATGTTGACGAAATCGAACTTAAGTGCGAGTGCGGATGCGCTATGAAAAGAACGGAAGACGTATTTGACGTCTGGTTTGACTCAGCAATGGCTTCTTGGGCAACTCTGGGCTTTCCAAAAAACAAAGATGGTTTTGACCAATTGTGGCCGGCCGATTTTATTACAGAAGGACAGGACCAAACGAGAGGATGGTTTTATTCTCAATTGGGAGCATCGGTTATCGCATTTGGAAAAGCGCCTTACAAAAGCGTTTTAATGCACGGGTTTACACTTGACTCTTCCGGAAAAAAGATGTCAAAAAGCATCGGAAACGTAATTACGCCGGAAGAAGTTATTGAAAAACACGGTGTTGATTCGCTTCGAGCATACGTTCTTTCCGCAAATGCGCCTTGGGACGATTTGAAATTCAATTGGGACGAAATCGGAAACGTAACAAGAACAATAAACATTTTATGGAATGTATACAAATTCCCGCTTCCCTATATGGTTTTAGATAAGTTTGATCCAAGAGAATACACTCTTGATTCAGTAAAAGCGCACATGAGACCGGAAGATAAATGGATATTGTCACGTCTTCAAACATTAATTGAAAATGTTGAAAACGCTATGGATTCAAGGCTTTTACACCGTGCTGTTCGTTTCATATTCAATTTCATACTCGAAGATCTCTCGAGATGGTACATACAACTTATAAGACCCAGAACGTGGACAGAAGCCGACGACCCGGATAAAATTGCGGCCTACACGGTTCTTTATGAAATAAGCGCAAATTTAACGAAGATTATTGCTCCGTTTATGCCTTATTTGGCTGAAGAAATGTATCAAAATCTCGTACTTAATGTCTATGAAAATGATGAAAATACGAAATCCTCCGTTCACATGACAGATTGGCCGAAAATTAAATACGAATTTAAAGACCCGGAACTTGAAGAATATATGGAAATTATAAGAAGCATCGTAGAAGCTTCATCAAACGCAAGGCAAAAGGTCGGAAGAAAACTCAGATGGCCGATTTCAAAAATAGTCATAGAGTCTGAAAATGAAAAAGTAAACAAAGCCGTAATTAAATTGAAAGATGTACTTTTGGACCAAACAAATTCAAAAGATGCAATCGTTTTGAAACCGAAAGAAACATGGAAAGAATTGATTGTCCAAATTACGCCAAACCAAAGCGTAATCGGCCCTAAATTTAAAAAAGACGGGAAAAAAGTTGCCGACTTACTTATGAGAGCCGATCCGGAATCCTTAAAAGAAGCATTCTCGTACGTAGAAGTAATTCAAACGGAAATGGACGACGGAACATCAATTGAAATAACAAAAGACATGGTCATATTCGAAGAAATCGTCCCGGAAGGAACCGCCGTTTCAAACTTTACAGAAGGAAACGTGTATGTAGATGCACGCCTTACAAAAGAACTCGAAGCGGAAGGATATTCAAGAGAAGTTATAAGAAGAATTCAGGACATGAGAAAACAGTTCGACTTAAACGTCGAAGATATGATATCAGTAGATATCGAAATTGAAGACGACTATGTAAAAAGTCTAATCGAAAGTATGGAAAATATAATTTCAAACGAAGTCAGAGCAAAAGATTACAACTATAAAAAAGATGTAACGGGAGATCTTATAATAGATTGGGATATCGAAGGAGTTAAAATGAATATCGGAATTAAAAAAGCGTAAAAACAAATAATAAAAAGAAAACAAAAAAAAACGAAAAGATAAAAAATAAAAGACAATATCTTAAAAGTAAAGACATTTTGAGCCGACCGTTTGCGAAGCAAACGGTACGGCTCAAACAAACCCCATTTATACAAATAAAAAATTCGGTTCAAAGAATTTTTCTAAAAAATGAAACTAACAGAGTTATTGATTAATCTCATATATTTAATGCTCGAACTTGACCTGTATTTGTTAAAAATGAATTTGTAATTAATGCTTTTATATTATTAATATCGGAATCATTTAATGATGACTTATCAATTCCGTAATATGCGATTACATAATCATCTTTAGGTTCATGAAGAGGTTTTTCAAGTGATACAAAAAAACCGGTAGTTTTATCACTTTCATAGAGTGTTACGTTAAATTTTTCAGGACCTCCAAATGATAATCTGTGTTTATATTTAAATTTATTAATTTCAGATGAAACATCAATTTCCATATTTTTAACGTTTCCGTTTTTCTTTAAAAAATCGCATAAAATGAGTTCTTGCTTTAAAAATTCATCATAGTCTTCAAAATACCAGATTCCAATAGAATAAGTTAAATCAGATTCATCCGACATCCCTAATATTCTTCTAATAAACGATAAGATATTAGACGAAAATGAATTTTTCTCTAAAGTTTCATTATTTGCAGTTTCATCATTTTCATTATTTACTATTCTCTTATATTGAGCAGAGCCGTTATCTTCAGATATTTCCGGAAACGGATATAAATTAAGACCTATTTTAGGAGTAGTTATAGACTCAAAATAAAATGGGAAGTTTTCATGTTCGGGTTTAGGGTACATATACGGAAGTTTTGGAATGTACCAAATCATAAAAGAATCTTTAGGAGGATAACCCGGCCTATTTTTGCACCGGAAACTGATTTATTATTAGCATTTTGTATATTTAATAATTGAGAATTTTGAGATGATGCAAACTTCACGCTATGATTTTTATCAGAATCACTAAAAAAATTATTATATTTATAATTACTATCATAATTCATAGATATAAATGAAGTGCATAACAACAATGTGAAAACACATGTTAGTATTAAAAAATATTTTTTAGTAATAAATACCACCTTTTTAAATTTAGAGTAATTTATATGATTATAATCAAGATAAATTTAATATTTTATAAAACATTACATTTGTAAATAAATATATATTTTTAAATAAAATAAATTTAGATTAAATAATATATTTCTATTTATAATGCACAATAGCTATGTATATTAACACTATTTTAAAACTATTTAATTGTATTGAATTAAATATTTAAGAAACTTTTATAAATAAGTAAAAAATGATTTATATTAAAAAAAAAAATATAAAAAGCAGTAAGATATATACAGTTATAAATATAATAAAAACAAAAAAATATAAAAATTATAATTACAAAAAATGTATAGAAGGAAATATTAAATAGATGGAGAATATCGAAAACATTAAAATGAAAATAAAAAACAATATCTAAAAAGAAAATACATTTTGAACCGACCGTTTGCGAAGCAAACGGTACGGCTCAAACAAACCTTTTTCTTAAAGAGATAATTTTAACTCCATTTTTATATTATTTTATATCAAAAATTGAAATTTGTGATAAATTATGCCGACTTCAGTTTGGGACCCGATAAAATTAGGTCGTTTGGAAATAAAAAATCGGTTTATTCGTTCTGCAACTAACGAATATATGGCAGATTTAAACGGCACTCCGAATGAAAGAATCGAAAAAATGTATGAAGATTTGTCAAAAAACGATGTTGGATTAATTATTACGGGTTTTGCATATGTTTCAAAAGACGGCGGAAAATGCGACCCCGGTCAACTCGGTTTGTATAGTGAAGAACAAATTCCTAATTACAGAAAACTTGTAGATGCCGCACACAAATTCGGTTCAAAAATTGCAATACAGTTGGCACACGGCGGTGCACAGTCGGGAAAAGGCGAAACTCATTTCGTTCCGACAAAGCTGTTAAACGGCGAAACTGAATTAACAACTGATAAAATTCATGAGATTCAAAATGATTTTGTAAAATCGGCCGTATTTGCAAAAGAAGCAGGTTTCGATGCCGTTGAGTTGCATTTAGCACACGGTTTTTTATTAAGCAATTTCATTTCAAAATATACAAACAGAAGAGGAGACGACTACGGCGGAAATACGGAAAACAGAACGAGAATCATAAGTGAAATAATTGAAATGATTTTTGAAAAGACAGGAAAAGACTTTCCCGTTTTCGTAAAAATGAATGCGACCGATTGTTTTGAAATTTTGCAAGATGAGCAATTAAAAAAATACGATTTGTCAAACGGTTTTTTAGAAATAAAAGAAGCAATTGAAATTGCAAAAATATTAAAAAGAAGCGGAGTTTGCGCAATAGAAGTAAGCGGCGGCAGTTCACGCGTTCCGAACAGCTTTATAAAAAAAGGAAAATTTTCAGGGAAAAACGAAGGTTATTTTAAAGAATATGCAAAACAAATAAAAGAAAAAGTAGATCTGCCAATAATTTCGGTCGGAGGATTTCGATCGCTTCCGGAAATTAAAAAATCAATTCCGAAATATGCCGACATGATTGCATTGTCAAGACCTTTTATAAGAGAGCCCGACCTTGTTTCAAAGTTTAAATCGAAAGAAAATTATAAATCAAAATGTATTTCGTGCAACAAGTGCTTTCATAAAAACGGTATTTTTTGCGAACAGGAAAAAGATAGTGTGTTTAGATATTGACAATCTAAATCGGAAACCGTAAAGGAAAAAGAATAAAACAAAAAAACAATAAAAATCGAAAATATTAAAATTAGAGATTTTCTTGAAAAATATGAAAAAAGCGAGAACGGGATTATTCTTGAAAAATAAAAGACAAAAAGTTTTTCTCTAAAAATATGAAAACAAAACGCTCCAAAATTCCTAAAAGGCGCCCCGCCCACAAAAAGATCTAAGATTTAAAAAATCCAAAAATTTGCTTTTATTTAAAAAGAAGAAAACAAAAAAACAAAAGTAAGGGCATCGAAACCAAAACCGTAAAGGAAAAGAATAAAACGAAACACCGCTTAACCCTGAAAAATTAAAAAAAAACACCCCTAAAATTATTCCAAAAATCAGGAAAAAACCGACAAAAACCTATTCCAAAAAACCAAAAAAAAAACCGCAGCACCAAAAATCTCTCGAAGTGGCCGCTCCACAGGAAAAAAACGGAAAAAATCAGAAAACTGTTAAAAAAATATTAAAACTGTAAAAAAGAAAGACTATTAAAAAATATTGA
>JAAYST010000019.1 GCA_012518265.1 Candidatus Methanofrustulum fimipullorum
TCGTCGTCAACGTCGTCATCAACATCATCGTCATCATCAAAAATGTCGTCGTCGAGGTCGTCAACGCCGCCAAAACCTCTGTAATTACTTGCATCAAAATCGTTTAACGATTGCGTTTGTGCTGAAGAAACTAAAGGTAAAAGCGAAATGATTATTAAAAATAAAATGGCAATACGTAGTGTATTCTTTGTAAATAAACTTTTTGAAAAAAGTTTGGAAGATTGTGTTTTATTTGTATTCATTTTTAAAACCTCATAAAAATCTACAATAAAAACTATAAAAATTGTAGACAATTAAATTATTAAATTATTTGTATATGATTCTTTTGGTCATTAGAGTCGTTAGAAAATTATAAACCTGTTATCATTTAATTAGCTGAAACGAATTGTAAACCTGCAATTGAAATAATAAGCGCGGTTAGGAAAAAAAGTCTCCAAAAAGTAACGGGTTCATTGAAAAATATTATTCCGAAAATTACTGTAAAAACCGCACCGATTCCCGCCCAAACCGCATAAGCGGTACCGGTCGGAATCGGATTGGAACCGCCCATAGAAGTATACAAGAAAAACATACTCAAGCTTACCGACAAAATAAAGAATAAAAACCATACAATCATTTCTTTTCCTGTCGACTGCTGCAATTTTCCAAGACTCGTTGCAAAAAAGCTTTCAAATAACCCGCCTACAATTAAATAAATCCAGTTAATATTCAATTAAAACACCGATGAATTAAACGACGATTTTATATAAATAATAATTGAATAATACTTAATACAAATTTAAAAGAGAAATTGGAAAATAAAATTAGGAGAAATAAAGAAAATATTATTTAAGAAATAAAGAGAAATATTATTTAGGAGAAATATTATGACTCAATATAAAATACCGGTTATTGCCGGTGACGGAATAGGGCCGGAAGTAATCAATGAAGGAAAAAAAGTAATCGATTTTGTCGGTGAAAAATATGGATTTGACGTATCATGGATTGAATATCCTTTCGGTGCCGAATATTATTTGAAAACAAATAAGTTGTTGGATGAAAACGATTTAAAAGAATTGGGAAAATACAAAGCGATATATTTGGGAGCCGTAGGCGACCCGAGAGTTGCGCCTGGAATACTTGAACAGGAAATATTGCTTAAAATGAGATTTTATTTTGACCAATATGTAAATTTAAGACCTGTAAAATTGCTTCCCGGAATTGATTGTCCGATTGTGGGAAAAAAGCCGGAAGATATCGATATGTGTTTCGTTCGGGAGAATACCGAAGATTTTTATATGAGTGCCGGAGGACATGTAATTAATCCGCAGGCTCACGAAAAAACAAAGAAAGGAAAAGAAAGTAAAACGAAAGCACAAAGAACTATAGAAATTAAGCGTGAACTTTACTCCGTAAAGTTTGATTTGGATATAGAAACGGATGCGGACGAAATTGCGTTTCAAATCGGGATGGTTTCAAAAAAAGGAACCGAGCGAGTAATGAAATATGCATTTGATTTGGCTGAAAAAAGAAGAAAACGTGTTGCTTCAGTCGATAAAGTAAATGTTTTGTCATACATTTACGGTTCTTGGAGAAATACATTTGAAAATGTTTCGGCTAAATACCCGGAAATTGAAACGGAACACAATTATGCCGACGCACTTGCAATGAGGCTTATTCGAGACCCGGAATCGTTTGACGTAATAGTTACACCGAATATGTTTGGAGATATTTTAACCGATCTTGGCGCCGTTTTGCAAGGCGGACTCGGGCTTTCCCCGGGCGCAAACATCAATCCGAACGGAACGAGCATGTTTGAACCGATTCACGGTTCAGCGCCGACTTTAAAAGGGAAAAATGAAGCAAATCCAATTGCAACGATTTGGTCGGGAGCTTTAATGCTTGAACAGATCGGAGAAAAAGATGCGGCAAACGATATATTAAATGCAATTATGAAAGTTTTGGAAGAAAGAAAAATAAGAACGGCCGACATCGGAGGAAAATCGAAGTGTTCGGAAGTCGGTGACGAAATTTTAAAAATAATTAAAAGGGACAATTGAAATTAAATAATTAAAAAAAATAAAAAAATAAAAAGAAAAAACGAATAAAAAACGAACAAAAAACGGAGAGTGAAAAGGGATGAAGTTAATTTCATGGAATGTAAATGGAATAAGAGCTATACATAACAAAGGTTTTGATGAATCTTTTTCGGAAATGGATGCCGATATATTTTGTATTCAAGAAACAAAAGTACAAGAAGGACAATTTGATTTAGAAAAAGACGGATATTTTTTGTATATGAACTGTGCCCAAAAAAAAGGATATTCCGGAACAGCAATTTGGACAAAAATAGAGCCCCTTTCTGTTTCTTACGGCATGGGAATAGAAGAGCATGATAAAGAAGGCAGAATAATTACTTTAGAATTTTCCGATTTCTATTTGATTAATATATATACACCGAATTCCCAAAGGGGTTTGGAAAGATTGGAATATAGAGTTTTATGGGAAGAGGATTTCAGGAAATTTGTAAAAGAATTGGATGATAAAAAGCCGGTAATAATTTGTGGAGATTTAAATGTGGCGCACAAAGAAATAGATTTAAAAAATCCGGATACAAATCACAAATCAGCAGGCTTTACTGATGAGGAAAGAGCCGAATTTACAAAACTTTTGGAATTAGGATTTATAGATACATTTCGACATTTGTATCCGGAAGAGATAAAATATTCCTGGTGGTCATATATTACGCGAGCAAGAGACAGAAATGTTGGTTGGAGAATTGACTATTTTGTAATTTCGGAAAAGCTGAAAGAAAAACTCTCAGACAGTTTCATATTAAATGAATATTACGGAAGCGACCATTGCCCTGTTGGAATTGAAATAGATTTTTCTTAAAAAGGTTAAAAAACAAACCGTAAAAAAAGCCGAAAAATAATCCGTAAATAAAAAGTCGAAAATAAAAGAAAAACAAAGCATACGTTAATTCATAAAAAGGAAAAGCCGGGAACCGGCTTTTCCAAAAAAGAATAAAACGAAGATTGGATTTTTCATGAATGTAAAAAAACGGGCCACCGAAAAATCTCGAAAAGCGGCGGACGAAAACAAAAAAAGGAAGCAGAAGCGTTTCTGATAAAAAAGAAAAAACGGAAGCGGGGGCATTTCAGACAAAAAAGAAAAACAAAGGCGGGAATGTAGCAAGCAAAAAGAAAAAATGAAACTCCTGTTTTTCATAAACATTAAAAAAACGGCCATTAAAAATTCAAAAAAGAGGCGGGCGAAAACAAAAAAAAACGGCAGCTGGGGACGTTTCAGACAAAAAACGAAAGCGGGGGCGTTTCAGACAAAAAAGAAAAAAATATGAAGATTTTCAAAAAAATAAACTTATCATGTTAAACTCGGAGCAATTATAAATTTCATGAATTTAGGAGAGGAATGACATTCGTCTTGATTGCATTCTCAACAATCATGTAAATATTTTTTTCTGTAAGTTAGATTGCTAATCGAACCACAACAATAGATGAACAATATGTTTACATAAAAGCTTGGTGGGACAACTCTGATAGAATGAATACCCAACATGTTACAGGCACATATTATTAATTTGCAAACATTTCTTTTGAAGAATATGAACAATCTACGTAAAAATAATATATGAAAATATAAAATAAATAAAACAGTTTCAATCGATGTCGATTTATCGACATCGATTGAAACTTCTCATACAAATTTGATTATTCTTCTTCGGTTGCTCTTCCCATTGCTTTTAGGAGTTCGGTCATAACACCCAATCCTTTTTGGAAGTCTTTATCTCCCATCATTTTTATCATTCCGAAAAATCCGGGTCTTGGGGGATTCAATATTGCTTTATCGAGTTGTGGGTCTTGTAAAGCTCTTTCACAAATGTCGATCATACCGGTACTCATCATGATATTTGTGAGCTTTAACATGGTACTCGTTACTTTTGCGATACCTATTGCGGTTTGATCGTCCATGTAGTTTTGAAGCATTCTTACTGTTTTTATTAGTTCCAAAAAGCATTCCATATCTTCAGGTTCAATTACAACACCTGATATTTCATCTTTAACAATTTCTTCAGACATTTCTTCACCTCTTTTAGAACATTCCTTTAACACTCATTTCCCAGTGCAAGTGGTAATACATGCGATAAATGTACCAGCCGAGTCTGGTAGTCTTATATGCTTCATTTGGCTGATTGTATTTCCAAGTCGGAATATAACCTCTTCCGTCGGTAAAAGCTGTTTCAAGTTCTGTAATCATCGGACAACCGGCTTTGCCGTAATACGGTTTTATGATATTGTATCCTTTGATCATATTAAAAAGAGTTTGACTAACCGTGACTGCTTGATAGTGAGTCGCAATTCCTGTTTTGAGAATAGATGCGTCACCGGAATCTCCTATGACAAAAACATTCTTATCTATTCCGTTGGGTCCTTTGTATTGAAGAGATGTGGTATCTGCAGGAACCCAACCTTTAGAATCCGCAATTCCTGATTTAATAAGTACCGGATTTGTTTTTTGAGGCGGTACCGAAATAAGTAAATCGTATTTAAGAGTTTCACCTCTTTCAGAAGTTATCTCCTTTTTATTTGCATCGACTTTTGTAGTAATGAAATTCCTGTGAAGTTCAATTTCTTTTTTCTCCAATTCACCGCTTACAAATTTATTAAATTCAGGCGGTCCTATTCCTTCAATCGGCCAGGCAACGGCAATTTCTATGTCTTTTCGTTTGTTTTTGACATGTCTTAAATAGCTGTCATACATAAAAGAAAACTTAACCGGTGCTCCGGAACACGGAATCGGATAGTTTGCAACAGAAATAACCACTCTTCCCTTATCGAAATTCATCAGTTTTTCTTTTAATTTGTATGTGTCTTCGAGTGTTGTAAAAAAAGTATTATAGTCGTCTAAAAGCCCAGGAGTCTTTTCCGGAGCCGCTTGACAGCCCAATGCTATCACTAAGTAGTCGTAATTGTATTTTTTGTTGCTTTTGACAGTAACTTCGCGTTTTTTCAAATCTACATTCGTAACTTCGCCGTCTTCACCGTAAAAAGCGTTAACTCTCGGGCTGATTAATTTTTTTCGTGGCATAATCAGCTCTTCAGGTGTAAATAAATCAAACGGAATAAAAGTAAATCCTGCCTGATTTATAAATGTGCCACTTTTATCAAGTATTGTAATTTCCAATTCATCTCTTGCAATCTCTTTTCGGAGTTCGCGTGCAAGAGTGTTCGCTACAACGGAGCCGCCGTAGCCTGCACCCAGTATTAAAACATTTGTTGTATTATTACTCAATAAATTACTCCTCCATTTTATGTCCGTCCTCATAAAAATAAGAGAGTAAAGGGAAAGTACAACAAATTTACAAAATAATTAATTATAAATATTATAAATGCGTAAATATGTTAGTTGTCAATTTTATAATTTCAAAACATAGGGATATTATTTATTGAAATTATGAAATTTAGATACGTAAAAAATTAAATAAAAATAACTTCCCGGCTACTCTAAATTATTTTGTCAAAGGACAATAAAAGAATTGTTTGTAGCTTATATATAAGCGTATCGCAAAGCACTTTAATAGATTTTTTAAGATGTTTTGGGATTTTTAAAATGTTTTAGAAAAAAGAACAAGGGATATTTATGCCGATTATAAGAATAGAAGGAAATAAAATTTCTAAAAAAAAGAAAAGAGAGTATTTTAAAGAAATTACGGAAATAACCGCAAAATATATGGATGTCCCGATTGATGCCGTAACTATCGTATACAGTATCGCCGACCATGAAAACATCGGAACGGGCGGCGTTTTACTTTCCGATAAATTAAAAGAAGGAAAATATAAAAAGCTTGAAAAATAAAAACACAAACAAAAAAAAAGAAAAACAAAAAAGAAAAACAAAAAAAACAAAAGCAAAAAAAAAGAAAACAACAAAACACAAAGCTTTTAAATGTTTAAGAACGTATGTCTTAGAATAATTTTTCTTTCAGAAAAATTATTCTAAAGCCGATTCGATTAAATCGATGATATCCAAAACTTGTATCTCGGGATTTGAGTTTGAATCTCTCATGTTTCTAACACAAAGGGGGCATGTTGTAACGAGTGCGTTGACTCCTTTTGGTAAATCTTCCCATCTTCTTTTTGCAATTTCGATTGATAAATCGTTATATCCAGTACGAACTCCGCCTCCTCCTCCGCAGCATTTGGATTTTTCTTTTGTGTTTTTCATTTCTTTTAATGTGCAGATTTCAAGGATTATTTTTCGAGGAGATTCGAAAATACTGTTGTCTCTTCCGTAATGGCAGGGGTCGTGAAAACTAACAGTTATATCTAATTTTTTAAGTCCTGCAGATTTGAGTTTTTCGATGTTTTTTGACAAAAAATCGGAAACGCTTAAAATTTCAAGTTCGGGAAAATTCGATTTTAATGTGTTGTAACAACCGGCACAGCCAACAACAACTGTTTTTGTCCCGGATCTTATAAATTGCTTTCTGTTGTGATCCGTTTGCTTTTCTGCCGAAAAACCGATTCTAAGAAGAGGAGACCCGCAACATGTTTCATCTTCGAGAAGGCCTACGCCTAATTTATTTAATATTTTATAAGTTTTTAAAGCCGTTTCTTTATAGCGATAAGAATCAAGGCAGCCGACGAAATAAACGACGTCCGCTTTTTTTGGAACTTGTATATCCGAAGTAAGCCAACTGTTTCTTTTTTCTTCAGATTTTAAAGTATTTCCGAATTCATCGACTGTTTCGGAAATTCTCTTTTGGGTTTCGGTCATTTTACCCATGTCAACGAGGCCTTTTCTGATTCCTTCAACCAAAGCCGGAGGATTTGCTCCTGCCGGGCACGTTTTTGCACAAATACCGCAAGTTGTGCATGTGTTTATGGAATCAAATATTTCTTCTTCGAATTCCGCTCCTTCATAAAGATTTCTTGCAATTAGAATTCTGCCTCTCGTGTTTGTCGATTCCCAACCGCCAACTTCAAAAACAGGACAAACAGACCTGCAATTTCCGCAACTGACACAGCGATACAAATCACGAACGTCAACATCGGGAAAATACTTTTGACCGTATTTCATTTTATCAAAATTCATAACAACACCGAAATAAAATAAAATAAAATAAAACAAAATATAAAATCAATCAAAATAAATAAATCAAAATAAATAAATCGAAATAAATCAATCAAATCCGAGCTTCCCCGGATTTAATATTCCTTTGGGATCGAGTGCATTTTTTATAGATTTCATTGCATTAAACGAATTTCCGCATTGAGTCTTCAAGTATTTGCCGCGTGCGGCACCGATTCCGTGTTCGGAACTTACAGTTCCGCCGATTTCAATTGCGGCTAAATGAAGTGCATCGGCTGCACGATTCAATTTGTCCCAGTCGTTTTGGTCTAAAACGTCTATGAATTGGCCTACGTGAATTGTTCCGTCTCCGATGTGGCCGTAAATCATAGGCAGAAGACCTTCTTTATCCGTTACTTCGTAAACCTTTTTTATCATTTCCGGCAATTTTTTTATAGGAACTCCTAAGTCTTCTCCTACATAAATTCTTGTCTTTGTAGGGTCTAATTTTGAAACGGCTGCACCGACAAGACTTCTTGCCGCCCAAATTTTTTTCATTTCGTCAGGGTCGTCTGTAACAAGAATTGAAGATGCAAACGGTGTTAGAGTTTCTTTCAATTTATCGGCTGCGGAATCGACTGCTTCTTTGCTTCCGTCAACTTCAAAAATTATTACGTCTCCGTCTTTTGGCAAAATCACATTTGGGTCGAGCTTTAACAAAACATCTACAGATGTTTTGTCAAGAATTTCGCATGCTGACGGCATCACACCTGCCGAAAAAACTGTTGATACGGATTTTCCCGCAATTTCTGAAGACGGAAAAGATACCATAACAAGCTTTCGGCATTCCGGAATCGGCATTATTTTAAGAGTTGCTTTCGTAATTATTCCGAGTGTTCCTTCAGAACCTACAAAAAGCCTTGACAAATCATATCCGGATGACGTTTTTTGGCATTCGGAACCTGTATTCATTAAAGTTCCGTCCGCCATTATAACTTCAAGATTTAAAACGTAATTTTTAACAGTTCCGTATTTCACGCAACGCATCCCGCTTGCGTTGTTTGCGATTTGGCCGCCTACAGTACAAGTTGCGAAACTTCCCGGATCCGGCGGGAAAAAGAAGCCGTACGGCTTTAATGCTTCATTTAAATCGACTTGAACGACACCCGGTTCAACTACGACTAAAAGATTTTCAATGTCGATTTTCAATATTTTATCCATTTTAGTCATGTCAAGTACAATTCCGCCTTTAACCGGAACCGCACCGCCCGCAAGACCTGTTCCTGCTCCTCTTGCCGTTACATTAATATTGTATTTGTTTGCAATTTTCATAATTTCCGAAACTTCTTCTACAGAAATCGGAAACAAAACGAAGTCGGGCATTCCTCGAATTTGTGAAGCATCAGCGGAATAACAACACAAATCGGATGCATTCATCCGAACTCTGTTACCAACAATTTGTTCAAGTTCGTTAAATATTTTATCCATTTTTCCCATAAGTAACAAAACACCGTTATTTTAATAAATATATTATTTTAATAAATCTATTATTTTAAAATATGAATTCTGCAAGATTTTAAAGTTAGAAAATTTATAGAATATTATTATATACAATATTTATTAATTTATTTATCATGACAAGCACATTTACTATTAAAAATTTAAGTTTTTTAGGTTCGGGTTCGGGTTCGAGTCAGGTTTCGGACTCAGATTCAGGTTCGGATTCCGATTTAAAGAATTTCATTGATTTTATAGATTTCATAGACTTCATAAAAATTGAAATCAGAAATGAAACACTTTTGTTGATAAAGTTTAAAAAACCCGTAATCACGCTTGGAAATTCCGTATTAAACGGCGGATTTAATGAATCGAAAACGTTATTTAATTTAAGTATTCCTAAAACAACAGATCCTGAAAGAGATTTTCCCGAAGGCTCTACATTTCTGTTTATAAAAAATATATGTGAAAACGAATCAATCGACATTTCAGATGCAACCGGACTCATAACTGCCGCTTCTGTAAAAAATAGTGCAATTTCATATATAAAATATGGAGGTGGGAATAAAGGTAGCGGAAATAACGATTATGGCAGTTTTTCCGTTACATGTATTGCAACGGCGGGTGTTGACGTAAACGGTGGAAGAGCGGGGGATCCTGCATCGTATTATGAAAATTCCGGAAAATTTGTACAATTCGGAACAATAAACATTTTTTTAATTATAGAAGCAACACTTACCGAATATGCGATGGTAAAAAGTATTATTACGGCAACTGAAGCAAAAACTACAGTTCTTCAGGAACTGCTGGCGCCGAGTAAATATTCGGACGGACTTGCTACCGGATCGGGAACGGACGGAATAATTGTCGCTTCATTTAAAGAGAAATCGGGAAAAACAAAGTTAACGGATGCGGGGCATCATTCAAAATTAGGGGAAATGATTAGCAAAACGGTAAGAGAAGCTTTAAGATACGCACTTTTTTCGGAAACGGGACTTTCACCCGAAAAACAAAAAAATATATGGGCAAGATTATCCAGATTTAACGTTTTGCCGGAATTTGTTTATGACGATGCGACTCAATCACTTTTAACCGAGCTTGAATACGATGGTTCGTTTACGGCGTTTATAGAATCTGCCGTGCACTTAAAAGATCAAGTTTCGTGGGGACTTTTAAAAGAAAGTGACGCAATAAAAAATATTTTGCCTTACGGATGTTCCGGGTGTTTTAAAATTCCGAGAGAATATTATTCAATTATTACATTTGACGACGATTTTTCAAAAAATATGATCGAATTTTTACGGAAAGTTCATTCCGTAAAAATTTAAACATTTACAGGCGTTTGTTCCAAATATTCAATCAATTTTTCAACGACCAGATCTCTTGCGCCTTCTACAAACTTTATACTGCCGACAATTAAGTGACCGCCGCCGCTAACTCCGGCTCCGGGATATTTACTTTTCAATTCCTGAACCATTTGCGGAATATTCATATTTACATCTTTTGAACGAATTACTATAAAGTCAGGACCGACACCGAGTGTGATTACAGGTTTGCCCGGGAACTTTTCCGTACACATTATGTCATGGATTTCACCGGAAGTTTTACCCGGCGCCGGAAATGTAAATTTGTGCGCATATTTTTCAACGTCGATGAAATTTAGAATTGCGCCGCTTTTAAGCGTTTCCGTTTTCACGTTCGGCAAAGTTACATTCAACTGTTCCAAAATCATGCTGTTTGCTTGAGAACAGAGCATTGAAACTAAATTTTTATGAATTTTTTCATCTCTCATGTTCAATATGTCGTCTATAATTCCGACACCTGAGCCGAATCTTAGCCAATATTGTTCAAAATCGAGTGCCAAAGCAATATCTCCCAAATTTTTTACCGAATATTTATCGGAAACAAGATTTTTATATTGCTCAAATTCGGTAGAGTCTGATCTGTCGCCTACACCCGCAACTGCCGGCAAATGAATTATTTCATCGCTTACGTCCGGGTTTATAAGTCGTGCAACTTCGGTACAAAGCATTCCTGCAGTCAAACCGAAATCACCGCCCACTTTATACGGATTTACGTGAGCGAGCAAATAATCGTCTATCATATCATCGGGATGATGGTGATCAATCACAACGATATCCATTCCGTAAATTCTTGCGTGTTCGTATGCGGGCGCGTCTTCTTCAGTTGAGCCGTTGTCGACCATTATAATTAAAGGAAATTGGTCTCCGAAACGTATATTGTCTTCTACCGCATACGAAACGTCCTTGATTACATCTGTCAGTTCATAAAACGGAGCTTTGGAAGGAGAACGTTTGTAATAATGAGATGTATCGGAATCGTTGACTTTATTTATAAGAGGCAAAATTGCTTTTTCGATTGCGATTCCCGATGTGATTCCGTCGGCGTCGGCATGATGTCTTAAAATTATCGGGCGCGACCTTAGAATTGCTTTTCTGATTTCTTTTGCCGCTTTGAGCATTGCAGGCCTTAACTTTTCAAGCGTTTCGCTTTCAACCAAAAACGGAATGTCGTGCGGTTCCGATTTTTTGTCGATTGCTTCCTCGATTAATTTCAACAATTTGTTTGAATCGTCTTCATTCATTTGTTTCATTGAAGCAAGTTCGATTTGAATTGCGTCGTCTCTTAAGTTAACGACACCGATTGCACTTACGACCATACCGCTGTCGATTTCTTCATAAGACCTCTGACCTGCCGTTGTAAATCCGGCGCAAGGAACTTGCCCCGTTTGATCAGCAATTAAGAAAATTGTAGGTCCTCCGGTTTGTTTGACTTGTAAAACTTCTCCTTGAATACAAATGAGTTTTCCGGAATCGGCATCGCTTAAATCGGATATTACTGTTGGCGGAATTTCTTTTTCAATTTCAATAACTTCATGTTTTTTTATGTGTTTTTGAATTAAATCCAACTTCGTATCTGAACCGCGTTTTTTCATATCTTTTAAAAGAACAGTCTCAACATCTCCTCTTTCAGGAAGTTTCGTTATATTTTTTACATGCATTAAACCGGTTATGTTGTCGTTTAACTTGACAAACGCACCAAGCCCTTCCCTTACGCTTTCAACGACTCCGATATAAATTTTCCCGAGTTCAAGATCTTCATAACCGCAAACGTTGTCCAATTTGTAAACTATAGTATCCGTTTTTTCAAGGCACGCATTACAAATTTCCCGATTTCCTTTATTTAAATATGGAATTTTTCTGTTGCACACTTCACAATAATATAAATTACCGCTTCCTCGGCATTCTTTACATTCAACGACAGTTTCAACAAATCCGGAACCCTTACATTCAGGACACTTTCCTCCGACCAAAAACGAAATATCGGATTCGCGCATTTCATTAAAATTAAATTTAATCGGCTTTGAATCCTGTTTTGAATCACCGTTGCACTTTGTACATTTTTCCGTCTTTTTTTCCGAATATCCTGAACCGCCGCATGACGGACACTTTTCACTCATATGAACATTCCTCTCGGTCTAACAAATACTCGAAAGTATATAAATAATTAAGAAATTAAATAATTAAGAAATTAAATAATTAAAAAGTTAAAATTAAAAAATTAAAATTAAAAAGTTAAAATTAAAAATAAAAAGTTAAAAATTAAAAAATTAGATAATAAAAAAAGTAAAAATTATGAGGGCCCAGGACGAGAATCGAACTCATATCGAAGCCTCCACAGGGCTTCAGGATAACCTTTACCCTACCAGGGCCACACAAACAATTCGGGAAATTTTTAAAAAAATCCCTAAAAAACTTCCAAGCTTTCCTTTTATTTAACATTTGTACATAAAAACGTGCTTGAAACTAACTCTAAAAGTTGCTTTTTTAATATAAAGCTTTCGTAAAATATTTCGTAAAAGCTCTGTAAAAGCTCTGTAAAAGCTTTTGTAAAAGAACTTTAAAAAAGAAAAAAACGGAATTTATATTATTTTTCAATAATTTTCAAATCCGTTGTTTCTTTAAATACTTGACCTTCAAACCTGTAAACTTTTGAGCCGTATTTCCATGCTGTCGGTGCGAGTCCCGCTTTTTTTGACGTTTCACATAAAAAGTCGATTACATCAAAATTGTGTTCAACTGCAACTTGCGGCAGCAACAAACCTTTTCGTTCTCCATATTCAACGATTAAACCGTGTTTTCCTATTTCGATATTATTTACAAATTCGGTAAAAGGACATGTCAATTCTTCTGGTGCCGTCAAAATCGTCACTTCGAATAAAGTGTTTTTAAACTCCTTTTCCGTTAATGGCAAAAATCGGGGGTCTTCAAATGCGGCGGACATTGAAACTTGTCTTATTGCATCACCGAGCTCAACATACGGATGTGCAAAACCGATACAACCTCTTAGCTCACCGCTTATCGTTAAAGTGACAAAAACGCCTCTTTTTTCATAAAATATCAAAGGCAATTTCCCGAAATCCTTAATCCGCCTCTTTTCAAAAACAGCAGATACAGTGTCACGTGCAAGCTGAACCGCCATTTTTCCCTAATCTAAAGAAAGCTTTCTGTGTGGCATATAAATATCCTCGTAATTGTTTTTTGTTATGTTTTTTGTTTTTTGTTATGTTTTTTGTTTTATTTCATTTTTAATGCATACTTCAATTTCATGCTTAAATTAAACTGCATTAATTTAAACATGATAAGAATAAAAACTTATTCTATTTTCTAATTAAAAACTTATTCTATTTTCTAATTATAATCAATAGTTTATTATTCTAATTAAGCATTATTTATACATATGTCTTTTTTAATTGATTCACAGCTTAAAGAAATGTTATTGAATGACCCGCCTTTAGTTGAAAATTTGATTGACCCGGAAATTCAGGTGCAACCGAACAGTCTTGAAATGACCGTATCGTCGGTTATGAAAATAAACGGAACAGGGGCTGTCGATTTTGACAATAGTGAAAGGAGGATACCGGATTCCAAGAAGCTTGAATTTGATGAGAACGGATGGATAAATTTAAGTAAAGGAATATATAAAGTAATATTTAACGAAATTGTAAATATTCCGGAAAATGTTGGGGCGATTGCAAGGCCCAGGTCGACTCTGGTCAGAAGCGGAGTAACACTCGGAACTACTGTTTGGGACTCAGGATACAGAGGACGAAGCGAGTGCTTGTTGGTTGTCCACAATCCGGAAGGATTTCTGCTTAAAAAAAACGCAAGGATAATTCAACTTTTGTTTTTTAAAACCGAAAAAAATGTTGAAAATACATATTCGGGAATTTATATGAATGAAAATATTAAGAAAACATAAAAGATAAAACATAAAGGATAAGAAAACATAAAATAAAAAACATAAAATAAAAAACATAAAATAAAAAACATAAAAAACAGACTATTTGTTAAAAAAGAAAAGTTATTTATTAAGGAATATTCATAATTTTATTACAAGATTACAAGTTTAGTGATTTAACAAAATAAAAAAAATACACAATAAAAATACACAATATGAGGTGACAATCAATGAGCAATATCGGCAAAAGAATTCGTATGGAAAGGTTTTTCCGAAGAGATTCTAAAAAAACCATATTAATTCCGATGGATCACGGAATTAGTCTCGGTCAGGTACCCGGCCTTGAAAATTTTCCGGAAATTGTAAATACTGTTGCAAAAAACGGTGCAAACGGTGTTGTCGGGCATAAAGGTTTTGTAAAACACGGATTTCGAGGTTACGGGCCCGACATTGGTTTTATTTTACAGCTTTCGGGATCTACAACATTGGGACCTGAACCGGATAAAAAAGTGATTTTGGCTACAGTAGAAGAAGCAATAAGACTCGGAGCAGACGGCGTTTCCACACATATAAATATTGGATCAGACGGAGAGTTGAAAATGCTGTACGATTTGGGAAAAGTGTCAGCGGAATGTGAAAAATGGGGAATGCCTTTAATTGCAATGGTTTACCCACGCGGAAAGAAAATTATGAACGAATACGACCCGACATATTTAGCCCATTCGGTGAGACTTGCATCGGAAATGGGGGCAGATATTGTAAAAATAAATTACACAGGAGACGTTGACAGTTTCAAAAACGTGGTTTCGGCATCTGATATACCGGTAATTATTGCAGGTGGGAAAAAAATGGAATCTGAAACCGATTTATTGCAAATGGTTGCAGCCTCGATAGAAGCAAAAGGAAGCGGAGTTGCTATAGGAAGAAATGTGTTCCAATCAGGAAACCCGGGACTTACTGTAAGGAGAATTGCAGCAATAGTACACGACGGATGGACTGTCGAAGAAGCAATGAAACTGGAATAAATTTGAAACTCAAATAATTAGGAATAATTTATATTAGGAATAATTTATATCTAAAGAAGCTGTAGTATGAAGGCTAAGTTTATAAAAGCCTATAAAGTGTAATTAAAAATCATTAAAAGTCTTTATAAGGGTGTTATTACTTTACATACAATTTTAGTTTCTATTGTTATTGATGAATAAAGGAATGAGGCAAAATGAAAGTTAAAGAAATTATGAGTTCCCCGGTGTATGCCGTAACGGAGATGGATTCTGTTGCGCGTGCCAGAAACCTTATGATGAGACATAAGGTAAGGGGATTGGTTGTCATGGACGGCGATAAAATTGCCGGCATATTTACAAGTACCGACCTTGAAAGAATGCTTTCCGAGCAAAATTCGGCACGAAAATCGGAACCGATTGATGCAATACCTGTAGGAGAGGTTTGTACAAAAAATGTAATTACGGCGCCTCCGAATACGTCTGTTGAGTCGGTTGCAAAAATTATGGTTGAAAACAAATTAAATCATGTACCTATTGTAGAAAAAGAAATAGTAGGTGTCGTGTCAAAAACAGATATCATTCGCTATGCTTCAACCGTTCCCTCAGACTTTAGAGTAGGAGATTTCGCAACGGGAAAAGTTGTGAGTGCAAACGTCAACCATACAATTAATCACATTATATCGGAAATGGAAAAAAACTCTGTTCAAAAAGTGATTATAAAAAATAATGATGATGAGCCTGTCGGTATCGTTTCAACTAAAGATTTGACGGCTGATTATTTAGTAGACATTGTAGGAAGAAGAGAAAACAACCGCTCAAGAAAACAACGAAACGCATCGTTATTTGTTCCGTTTGTTGCGGAAGATATCATGACAGGAATTACTGTAATAGATTTGGGGGATTCCGTTTCAAACGCAGCAAAAAAAATGTATGATAATCAAATATCATCTATTCCGGTAACTAAACAGAAAAAAGTCATCGGTTTATTTACGGTAGATGATCTCGTAAAGGCTGTTTCCGAATCCGAAGATTCGGAAGCCTTCTAAAACAAAAAAGCAAAAAACAAATAAATCACAATTATTATATAAAAAAATTATTAAGGTGAAAACAAATGCAAGCCAGAGATTTAATGGTTGATCCGCCAACAATAAGTAAATCGGAAAAGATTTCACATGCTCTTCAAATAATGGATAAGAAGAGTACGCGCAGACTTTTAGTTATGAACAATGGAGAAATTGTCGGGATTTTAACGATGAGAAGTCTTGCAAAAGAACTCGGTTCCAAAAAAAGAACAAAACCTCCGTCATCACTTCCCGTTGTAACAGCGGTTAACGATGCCTATACTTTTGTAGACCCGATCGACGATTTTAACGATGTTGTAAAAATTATGAAAGAAAAGGGTGGAGTCGTTCTTGTATCCAGAAATGAAGAAGACGTAATGGGTTGGATTACACCTTCAAGAATTCTCAGAAACTATGAATTCGAAGGTATCGCAAGCGATTACATGATAGAAAATCCGATTACGGTTCGCCCGACAGAAAGAGTAATTCATGCAAGATATTTGATGATAGAAAATAACATAGGACGTCTGCCGGTTATTGAAAACGGAAAAGTTGTCGGAATCGTTTCTGAAAAAGACGTAGCAATCGCATTTAAAGAATTTAACGACACTGTTCCGGACAGACACCAGGAAGCACGTGTAAAAGAAATGCTCGTAAGCGATATTATGACAAGAAACCCGATTACGGCAAAAGCAGATACACCGCTTTCAGAAATACAAAAAATAATTCTTGAAAAGAATATAGGAATTATACCGCTTGTAGACGATGAAGAAAAAATCGTAGGAATCATAACGAGAAGACGTTTAGTCCGTTCAATACCAACAAATTAAACAATATAAATTAAACAATATTAATTAAACAATATTAATGAAATAAAATAATGAAATAAAA
>JAAYST010000098.1 GCA_012518265.1 Candidatus Methanofrustulum fimipullorum
GTTCCATCGTATCGGCACCAAATGCACGTTCGTGCATCATAATACCTACGAGTCTGCTTGACGGAATACCGACACCGCTGTTTCCTTGGTCCCCGTCAATTCTAAGAGTACCGATGTCGTGCGTTACGGGAATTTCGTAACCGTACTCAACACTTACAGATTTTCCGGGAAGTAAAATAATTTCCATCAATTTGTCGATATCGTCTTCCGTCAACTCAGGGACTGAACCGTAATCAACGGCATTTCCCCCGCCTTGTAAAAGTTCTTCTTTGATTTTTTCTTTAGTCAAATATGTACGGCTTCCGTCTCCCATTCTTAATGCATATTCAGCTGCCATTAAAATTATTCTCCTTGCTTAAAATATTACTTACTTAAAATATTACTTAAAATATTACAAATATAACTTATGAATTACTAAAAATCGCTAAAAATTATGTTTATAAGAGTTCTTTTGCTTTTACTACCGCTTCAGATGCATTTTCGGCGTAGCAGTCGGCACCTATTTTATCTGCCCAAACTTGAGTTGCGGGGGCACCTCCGACCATTACTTTAACATTGTCACGGATACCGCTTGCAATAAGGGCATCTATAACTTCTTTTTGAGCGTTAAGAGTAGTAGTCATAAGTGCGGACAAACCGACCATATCGGCATCGTGTTCTTTAACCGCATCGACTATATTTTTTGTAGGAACGTCTCTTCCCAAATCGTGGACAACAAAACCGGATGACTGAAGCATTGTTGAAACTATAGATTTTCCGATATCGTGTACGTCGCCTTCAACTGTTGCGTTAACAATAACTTTCTTTTTCTTAACGTCAGTTGCGCCTTCCGCATCTGAACCGAGATCAAGACCGTCAACTGCAGACTGCATTGCGCTTGCCGCCATCATTACGTGCGGTAAAAAGAGTTTTCCTCGTTCAAAATAATCACCGATTACAGTCATTCCGGCTGCAAGACCGTCAACGATTTCAACGCTGGAAAGACCGCCCTCTTGGGCTTTTGCGACTGCCGCATCGATTTGGTCCTTTTTACAAGTGACCATTGCATCTGTGAGTTCTTTGAGTAATTGTTCTTTATCCATAATCACTAACCTCCAAAAAATAATCCGAATCGCGTTTTTTTTACGTTGCAATAAGATTCTTAACGAATTCTTAAAGAAAAATAAGACTTTTTTGAATCATAAACAATTAATTGAGCGACTCGAATATTATTAATTTTTATAATGACCTGAATAATGTATTTGATACAATAAATTACAAAACTATTGTAAAATACAGAATTCATACTATAATTACAACGTTTGAATATATAAAATATACTCAAAAAATAAATGAAACAAATGAATATTATAAAATGATAATAAATAATAATGTTTCAAAAAAAAGTAAAGGGAAAATTGAAATATCGAATATCGAATATCAAAAAACAAAAAAATCGAAATAACTAAAAATCGAAAAACAGAAAAACGAAATGACTAAAAATCGAATATCAAAAACAGAAAATCGGAATAACTAAAAAGGAAATAATAATAAAAAATAAGATGAAAAAGTAAAAGGATATGAAAGAAAAAGGAATAAAAAATAAAAAAAGAACAAAAAATAAAAAAAGAACAAAAAATAAAAAAAGAATTGCCGGCACAAACCGGCAATTGGCATTTAGAATCGGATTCTTACAATCCTCTCTTTCTCGACCCGTAAAAAATCGCTCCGACCACCAGCACCACGAAC
>JAAYST010000099.1 GCA_012518265.1 Candidatus Methanofrustulum fimipullorum
ACAGGTTTTAAAACAAACCGAACGTGAAACCGGGAATACAGGAAAAATTTTGGACGAAGGTGTTGAAGTATACACAGAAAACCATGAAACGCTCAAAAACGGTTCTGAAATAACGAAAACCGAAAAAACAAACGAGATCAAATCCGCTCCCAAAACACACAGATACTCCTGGTTCGATTCAATCGCTCAAGCGGAAAATAAAAAAAGAGGAATGACTAAATAATTTTTATGCATTTTTCCTTTTCTTTTTTTACGATTTTACCCGTTTCATTTTTATATTTTTACTCGCTTTCTTTTCTTTTTTATGATTTTACCCACGCTTAATTTTTATTCTTTCAAAAAAATATCCGGGACCCGGATATTTTTTTGAGGCGCACCATCTTGAAAATTTCCCCCGCCTCGTTTTTTTTTAACGTCAATGATACGCCGTTTCTTCGTTTTGTTTTTTTAAGAATTCAAAAGCTGCCACATCGTATCATTGACACTAAGAATTTAACGGGTGCTACGTTTCATTTTTTTTAGAATTTTAACGGTCGCATCGTTTTTATTCTTTCAAAAAATATCCGACATCTGGATATTTTTTTGCGGCGCCCCGTCTTGAAAATTTTCCAAATCTCTTTTTTTTTAACGTCAATGATACGCCGTTTCTCCGTTTTATTCTTTTTAAGATTTTAAAGGCTGCCACGTCGTATCATTGACTTTAAGATTTTAACGGTTGCTACATTTCATTCTTTTTAGAATTTTAAAGGTCGCATCGTTTTTATTCTTTCAAAAAATATCCGGGTACCCGGATATTTTTTTTGCGGCGCCCGCCCCCAAAAAAAATTCCAAACCTCGTTTTTTTTTAATTCAAAAAACCCAACATTCGTTTTTTTTTAAGATTCAAAAAAACTCAACATTCGTTTTTTTAAGATTCAAAAAAAATCGCATAGCGATTTTTTTTTTCAATTTAAAAAAATGTTTTCATTTTTTTTCTTTTCAGTCGATTTTCTCTTTAATCAACAACATTTTCGGGGGCAGCTTTTTCCAGCGCCAAAACCCGTAATTTATATATTTTTCCGGAAAACCTTTATTTTTTGCCCATTCTTTTAAATATTCTTCCCATATATTTGCAAGTTCGGGTCTTATTTCTTTTACTCTTTTGTATTCGGCTTCAAAGGCGGACGGGCACATCCAGCAGCCCACTCTTTCAAAACCCATATCGTAGAGCGGATTGTATTTTAATTTTCTCCAATTAATATAAATCCAAACTTCGATTGCTTTCCAATCTTTTATAGGAAATAAATTGTTTTGGCCTTCAATTTGCGGATTTATGTCGGTAGTCTGAACATTTGCCCGATTAAACGATTCATGGCGTCTTTTGCCGTCAATTGCGATGTGCTCTTTTCCTTTGTGAAATTCGTTTGCCGAATTCAATTTGCAAACCGAACAGCACCATCTTTCGTCTTTTGTAGGATGTCCCGATTTTTTCAATTCGTTCCAAAACGCATCACCGGCTTTCAATTCGATTAAATCGATTTCGTTTTCTTCACAAAAAGAATGCACAAAATCGACAGTTTCGGGAAAGTCGATTCCGGTGTTTAAAAAAACGGTTCCGAAATCTCGGTCTTTAAGTGCAGAGCGCGTCAAATCTAAGCAAACGAGGCTGTCTTTTCCGCCGCTAAATGAAACATAAATCGGTAAATCTTTATTCTTCTTTTGATTTGCAAATCCTTTAATCGTATTTATAGCCGACTTCCCGAGCGCTCTTATATATTCCAAATTGGCCGAAACGACTTTTGAAATGATTTCCTCGTGAGAAAGAATGTTTTTCGGCAATTTTTCATTTAATTTCTCAAAGTCGCCCGACACTACGGTTTTTACGCGAACTGTAGGCTCATTTTCAGAAGCCGATTTGAAATCTTTTCCTGAAATTAAAGCAGTTCCGTACCCAAACGAATTTCCCGTCTTTATTAAAACAAAGTCTCCGGCATTAATGCTTTCGGAAAAGCCTTCGGCTTTTCCGGACATTTCTATCATCTTTTTATTTATTTTTTTCCCGTTTAAATGAATGCCGGTTTTTTCAATGACAATTGTATGTTTTCTCGTTTTTTCACTATATTTCTCACTCAACAAAATTCCTGCCAAATCAATGCTCGGCTCAAAAGTGTCGGTTTGCTTTTCAAGGTCGTATCTTACAAATCCGAAAACGAATCCGTTTACCAAAACTTCAAACGCTCTGTCGTCGCCCGGAATTTTATTTAACAAAAGAAGCTGATTTTCAAGCGGATTGCATGAAAATGTATTACAAATCAGTTTTCCAATTGATTCGTTGTCGTATTCGTGTCCGAATCTGACATCGGCCGGCTGAGAGAGAACTACTTTTGTTCCCTCGTTTTTACAAATTCCGCAAACAGGACCAATCAACGGCAAATTACAAAAATCGCAATTGTAAATGAAATCATTTTCATAAAAAACACGCCTGTTTGCGTGTTTCTGACCTACTTTTCTGTTGTTTGCGTAGTTTCCGTAATTTTTGTTGCTTACGTGATTTTTGTTGTTTACGCGGTTTTTGTTGTTTGCGTGATTTTTATTGTTTGCGTGATTTTTGTTGTTTACGCGGTTTTTGTTGTTTGCGTGATTTTTATTGTTTGCGGTTTTATTTTTTGTATCGTTTTCTTTCATATTTGTCTTCATTCTTTCTTCATTCTTCAATCAACGATTTCATTTCTTTCTTAAAAAAAGCTTCGGCCTCAATAACAGTTTCAAGTTCTCCTCTGAGAACTATTGTTTTCATTTCCCCCAAATCCGGATTTTGGCTTTGAAATATCCTTTCGTTAACTTCAAGGTCGAACATTTCTATCAAATCGTAAATAATAGACTGAGGAACACCAGGCGGAATTACAAGGTCATACAAATCTTTCACGCTTTCCGGTGCTATTTCACTATATTTTCTATTAATTAAATCCTGCAGTGTCAAAACTTTCGCCACAATAATTTCCCCTAATTTTGATATTTTATTTCTTTAATATTAATTAATATTAATTCAATAACAATATATTTAATATTTATCTTTTATTTATATGTTAAATTTATATGTTAATGTTAAATTTATATGTTAATTTAAAAATTTCTAAAAACAATCAAACAATTTAAAAAGAGTGAGCGCCTTTTACACTCTATAAAATTTTCAGTATACATTGTTTAGGAGTAAAAAATTTATGCAATCTTACAAATTAAAACGCGGATATTCGCCTGACATAGACAGAATCAACGGAATTCTTGTTGACAAATTCGGAACAAAAGTTGAAAATAAAGACGGTAAACTGTTTACCTCATATGGAATTTTAACAGAAATTCATGTTTGGATTGAAGATAAAAAGATGTGTGTCGACACAGTTTCAAAACAAGACGGCAAAGATGAAGAAATTTTAGATACAAATAAGAGATTCCGTCAATTTTTGGACGAAGCAACAGGATATACTTCAAAACAAAGAATTCAAAATGCTAAAAAAGAAGTAACAAAATAAAACGAATAAAAATCATCAAAAATGATTTCAACAAAACAAAATCATATTAAAAGCGATTTTAACAAAACAAAATCGTATCAAAAACGATTTCAACAAAATAAAATCATATCAAAAACGATTTCAACAAAA
>JAAYST010000100.1 GCA_012518265.1 Candidatus Methanofrustulum fimipullorum
AAAAAAAAAAAAAAAAAAAAAAAAAAAAAAAAAAAAAAACGGAAACAGGGGGTTTAATAAAAAGAATAAAACGAAGCAAACGTTAAAATCTTAAAAAATGAATAAAACGGACACCCGTTATATTCTTTGAAAAGAAAAAAACAGCCGGAAAAAATCCAAAAACGGGCCGCGCCGCAAAAAAAAAAAAACAGAAGCGGGGGTTTTAATAAAAAGAATAAAACGGAGCAAACGGAAAAACTTTAAAATGAATAAAACGAAGCGAACGGTAAAATCTTAAAAAATGAATAAAACAGATATCCGTTTTATTCTCTGAAAAGAAAAAAACAGCCGGAAAAAATCCAAAAACGGGCCGCGCTGCAAAGAAAAACAGAAGCGAGGGTTTTAATAAAAAGAATGAAACGGAGAAGCCGTTAAAACCTTAAAAAGAATAAAACGAAGCAACCGTTAAAACCTTAAAAAGAATAAAACGAAGCAACCGTTAAAACCTTAAAAAGAATAAAACGAAGCAACCGTTAAAACCTTAAAAAGAATAAAACGGATACCCGTTTTATTCTTTGAAAAAAAAAAACGGTCGGCTAAAAAATCCTAAAACGAGCCGCACTTCAAAGAAAAACGGCGGGCGGATCTCTTAATTAAAATAAAAAAAGGTAAATAAATGAGTAAAATAATAAAAGAATAAAGGAGCAAAAAACGTATAAAAGGAAAGGAGTTAAAGTAAAAAGAGTGAAAATTAAAAAAGTTAATGTAAAAAGAGTTAAAGTAAAAAGAATAAAAAAGTAAAAGATAAAAAATATTAAGAAAGACTTAATACTTCGGTGCTCTTCTGACTTTTCTTGTAACGTAGCCTGCTACTCTGTTTCTTATAACTTTGCTTTCAATTGTTGTGTATTCCGTTACAAGATCTTTGTTTTCATCAAAGTCTCCTGTAAAAACATTCGGATATTTGTCGATTAATTTAAGTGAAATTGTTTTAATATTTGATTGTCGAATATTTCCCATGTAATAACACCCGTTTTAAATTTTAGCTATTAGTTGAATAATATAGTTGATATAGTTGATTTGAATATATAGTTGATTTGAATTCATTGTTGAAATGTATTAAGAGTTCGATTATAAAGTGAAAACTTGTATATAAAGTATTCGTTTGAGTCAGAGTTCAAATTTCATTCCATCAAACCCGACTTTAAGTCCTTTTTTTATTGCTTCTTCGTGGGGCGGATAGTAGTGACTCAAGTGTGACAATATTGTATCTTTTGCGTTTATTTTTTTTGCGATTTCCATTGCCTCAATTGCATTCATGTGCTTGTGTATCGGTCCTGCGACATAATTGTCGGGAATTATGGCATTTGCTATAAACAAATCGGGATCTTTTATAACATCTAGACTTTTTTCCGGAATATTTTGGTTACAGTCTCCTGTTATTACGACTTTTGATCGTTCGTTTTTTATAATTATCCCGACCGGCTGTTTTACGGGTTGATGGACTACGTCAAAAAGCATGAAGTCAAGGCCGATTAATGAAAATGTTTCATAAGAGCCTATCTCGTTTTTTTGAATGTGAGGAGAAAAGTATGAAAAGAAATTGCAAATCGAATTGAGTGTGTCGGAAACGCCGTAAATGCTAATTACCGGTTGGACACGATAAAATTCGCCAAGCCCGCTGAAGTGGTCATAGTGCGCGTGAGTAAAAACGATATTGTCTATGACAATCGGCAAATGAGTTTGTACAGGTTTTTTCTGATCGAATCTGCCTGAAATATTCTCTCTTAAAAGCTGAAAGCGTATATCCGGACTGCAATCGATTAAAACGCGACCTTCAACAGTATTTCCCGATTCGTCTTCAAATTCGTTTTGGACCAAAATCGAAAAGCGAGTTCTTGAGCTTTTGGTACCCCGAACTGCAGCTTGACAAGTCTTGCATGTGCAACCTACAACAGGCGTTCCGGGCGCATCACCGGTTCCGAGCAGAGTAATTCGCAAAGTAAACAACCTCCTTCATAAAGGAAATTAAGTAATTTACGTTATATTAAGGTAATCCGCATATTTAAGTCCTGATCTTTTATTGAAGGATTCAACCGCGTTTAAAAGATCATTTTGATAAATGAAATAACGGTCTTCCAAAAGCGCACTTAAAACTGCTTCACGAATTACAATTCGAAGATCGGATCCCGTATAGCCTTCCGTTACTTTCGCCAATTCAGAAGTATTATAATCGCCGTCGATTTTGCGCATAATTATGTCCAATATTTCTTTTCTCATATCTTCTGTCGGAATCGGAAAGTCTACAATTTCATCAAAACGTCTCCAAATTGCATCATCGAGCTTTTTCGTATGATTGGTTGCGGCAATTAATAAAACGCCGTGCTCGACAAGATTTGTATTGTCTATCGCTTTTAACAAAGTATTTACAGCCTGGCGCAGGGCCGCTTGTTCATTTTCCGATGCACGAGACATCGCCATGAAATCTATTTCATCGATAAACATAATGCACGGGCTGAATTTCTTGGCAAGCCAAAAAACTCTGTCTATGTTTTTAGACGTCTCGCCCAAGTATTGGTCTGTAATCATAGAAAGTCGAACTTCTATAATAGGAATTGAAAGTTTTGTTGAAAGGGCGCGCGCAACTGAAGTTTTTCCGGTTCCGGGAGGGCCTACAAATAAAATTTTTCCGATATCGTAAAGCCCTATTTCTTTTAGATAGTCTTTATTTAAAATTGCCTTTTCTATTTTTTTAATTTCAGACTTTTGATTTTCAGTTAAAATTAAATCGTCCAAAGTTTCCCGAACTTCTTCGGGCGCTTTTATATAAGCAAGTTTAAGCCACTCTTTGCCTTTTCCCCTGTCGTCTTCAAGTTCCGTTATAATAGATTCTATCCATTCTTTTGAAGCTTCTTTCGGAGGAGTTTTTTCAAGCGCTTTTTTATAACTTGCATCTTCTTTTTTCAAAACTGATTCAAAATAATAAGACAAAACCGGATTTCCTTGAATTTTTAAAAGACCTTCTTCCTGTTTTTCAAACCATAAAGCGCACGGTTCAAGAGAACCGTCGCCCAAACGAACGTTTTCCGTGTTTGAATCAACGACAATATAACTGAGTTTATGACCCTCGAATTTTAATTCGTTTTCCAAATTGGAAATATTAAACATACTTTTTAATTTTTTTTCGTACACCTTAATAGGTTTTGGAACCGACCTGTGCTTAGGCGACCAAAATGCTTTTCGAATATGAAGAGGCAAATCGTTTGCCGAAAGGGACGAATCGTTATTATAAATTTCCGCAGTCATTAGAAGTTCTACGATATCGATTAGAAAAGACAATTATTTGATTCCTCCATTAATTTCAAAAAATTAATTACAAGAAATTAATTACAAAAATTAATTTCAAAGTATACGCACTCATCAATGATATAATTTTCTATTTAAACCTTTAAATTTACAAATTAAATTTTTAAATTTACAAATTAAAAATAAAACTTTGAAAAATAACGAAATAACAAAAAGATTTATAAACAACTATGATATATTAGGTACGTTTGAAGTCAGACTTTGTCTAATTATTAAAAAATAAATAGCATGCTTAATTTTTTATGTTTTTTATTTTTGCAAAGCATCACGACCGAAAACTAAAAAAACTGTTTTGGTTTATTTTTGGTTATTTTTGGTTTATAATAGTGATGCGGACAAGTCCATTTAAACGACTGTGAATTATGAAAGTCAAAGTATTACATAAAGTATTACAATTAGTAATAATTGGTAATAATTAGACTTGAAGGAGAAATTTATATGGCAAAATTTGTAAAATTTGATGTTCCTGAAGAGATTGAGAAAATGGCATTGGAAGCTGTAGAGGTTGCAAGAGACAGCGGAAGTATTAAAAAAGGTACAAACGAAGCAACCAAAACAATCGAAAGAGGAACTGCGAAACTCGTTTTAATTTCAGAAAATGTAGAACCTGAAGAAATCGTTGCACACTTAGGACCGCTCTGTGAAGAAAAAGGAACGTCTTACGTGTATATTAAAGATCAGAAAAACCTTGGTGCCGCATGCGGACTTACAGTCGGTTGTGCGGCTGTTGCAATAACAGATGCGGGAAAAGGTGCTGATGCGTTAAACGACATAAATGAAAAAGTTGCGGCTTTGAAAAACTGATTGATTCTTCACCTAAATAATTGAGGTTTATAAAATGTCAGATGAAACAACAACAAACGGGTTTCCTGCAGAAGTTATAGATATTTTGGGAAATACCGGAATGCACGGAGAAGCACAACAGATCCAGTGCCGCATTCTTGAAGGACGCGACAAAGGACGTGTAATTACAAGAAACTGCTTCGGACCAGTAAGAATCGGCGATATTTTAACTTTGGTTGAAACGTCGCGTGAAGCTAAAAAATTGACCAGGTGATTTTATGGAACAAAGAAAATGCAGCTTTTGCGGAGACATGCTTGAACCCGGAACCGGTCTTTTATTTGTAAAAAAAGACGGTGCCGCATACTACCTTTGTTCTTCGAAATGCCAAAACAATATGAAACTCGGAAGACTGCCAAGAAAAACAATATGGACTGAAAAAGGCAGAATGGAACAGAAGAGAGGATGAAAAATATGGATACTGAAAAAACATATGTAATGATTAAGCCCGATGCTGTAAAAAGAGGACTTGTTGGCGAAATTATAACCAGAATCGAAAGAAAAGGGTTAAAAATTATCGCAATGAAAATGGAAGTAATGGACGAAGCAAAAGCAAAAGAACATTACGCGGAACACTCCGAAAAACCGTTTTTTGAAGGACTCGTGAAATTTATAACTGCCGCTCCTTCAGTTTCAATGGTAATTGAAGGCGGAAACGCTGTAAAAGTAATGAGAACAATAAACGGCTCAACAAAACCCTTTGAAGCGGCACCCGGAACAATCAGAGGCGACTTTGCACTTGACACGGGAAGAAATATCGTTCACGCATCCGATTCCGTAGAATCTGCAAAACGTGAAATAAAAATTCACTTCGGCGACAAAAAATGTCTCCGATACACAAGAACGGACGACTGCTGCCTTTATGAGTGAATTTTAAAATCAAAAAAATCAACTTTTTTGATAGAAAATTTTGATTGAAGTTTTAATTGAAAATTTGATTTAAAATTTTGATTAAAAAATTGATTAAAA
>JAAYST010000020.1 GCA_012518265.1 Candidatus Methanofrustulum fimipullorum
TTGATCCAGAAATTGCTCCATATATTGATGTTGAAGGATCTATTAGAGAACAAGAAGAGAACATTCGCCGCTATATAAGATGTGTAAAACAAGCGTATAAGTTCAGAGACGAAGCTTTAATGAATCTCATAAATAAAGAGAATGAAGCAGACGTGCGAGAATATGCATATAATCTAGGTATTTATGATAAAACTGCTCCGGAGTATTGGAAAGAATTTTATGAATGGCTTTTAGAACGTGGCGAATACAAAATCATTGAACACTTCGGGCTTGAGAGATTTAAAGACTAACCTGTTCGGATTACATTTCCGAACAGCTTTTTTTACATATTATGATACATGAAAAATTAATTCAAATTAAAACTCTTGACAACGGTGTATTTGAAATTACGGTTCCTTTTTTAGATAGACATAATGACTATTTGCAATTTTACGTAACAAAAAATTCAGACTTGTTCACAATTACAGATGGTGGAAATACTTTTGATGAGTTGCGATTAAGAGGAATTGAAATCTCAAAAGTTTTTAAATAAAAAAAGCACAAAAACTATGTAGATTCGTTATTAATTGCAATTGGCGATTAGACATAGTGGATATAAGTATGATATTATGATCTTAAGACGTGAAACAGATTTGCTACCATGCATTATTAATTATGAGAACAGATCTAAAATCTTAGATTGTATCAGACCCCTTTTTGGAAGTTCTTTAAGAAAGAATGAATCGGAACAAGATAGTATAAACATAAGAAAAAACGCATATAATATATTACACGAATTGAAAGAATATTATATTATATATTAGATGTTTGACTGGTTAGCTACACCGGAAGAATTGGAAAAAGGATATATTGATGAAGATATCGAATACAAATTAAATATGAACTGGCTTGAAAACAGACAACATATATATATAATTCTGAAGAATAAATATTTTTGAATACGGAATAGATACAATTATTATAGAGGAGTTATAATGATATTACATGGTCTCGATACAAACATTTTAGATAAAGATGATAAAAGAACTTTGGATAGATTTTGTGATAGATATAACGACTCAATGAGTATACCACTACCTAGAGAGTTTGCTCCATATTTTGATGAAGCAGCGTTTGAGCAAAATTTGGAAGCAACCTAGCTAGATTTTATAGAAAGACTTAAACAAAAATATATAAATCGAGAATTTATAAAGAACAATATAATAAATAAAGAAAACTACGAAAAAGTGATAGAAATAGTTAAATGGTTAGACACGGGAATAGAATTGTCAGAAGGTGGTTATATCGGACCCGCACATGAGTTGAATAATCTTGGTGAATATAAAATTTTAGATTATTACAACTTGAGGCCATATGTTGGAAAAGAAATACCAAAACCCGTTTATGTCGAAGGTTATGAACCTAAAGAAGACACAGAATATAAAGACTAATAATAAATAAAAAAAGTTGAAAATAAAAAAAGTTGAGAATAAAAAAGTTGAAAACTCTTTTACTCTCTTTTTTTATTTTGTTTATACGGTCCTTCAATTAATTTTTGTTCGTCTGCGCTTCCTATCATTTTTTGTTCATCCGAACTTCCTATCATTTTTTGTTCATCTGCACTTCCTATCATTTTTTGTTCTTCCGAATATGGCAGTTCTTCATATTTGTTTGAATTGTCGAGTTCTATTATTCCGCTGTATTCGGCTTCTTCAAGCATTTTATCTTTTCGAGTTTCTGAAATTCTTGCTTTTGCATCGATATATTCTCTTTTTTCTTGCTCTATTTTTTCCAGTTCTTTTTTCATTAACATTTCATTTTTTTCACGCTCTTGTTCATAAAGAGCTTTTTGATAATTCATTTGATTCATAAGAACTGTATTCATTTTTGTAAAATATTTATTTTCTGACTCTTCTATCGATAAATCTTTTGCATTTTGAAGAGATAATCTGAATTCGTCGATTTTATTTCGCTTTCCTCTCAATAAAAACTTATAGTCTCTCCCGTTTTTGGCGGAAATTGTTAAGGTTGTTCTTCTGAGTGAAAAATACATTAAAATGTGAAAAATTCCTAAAAGGAAAAAAAGAGTGCCAACGCCTAATACGGCGAAAATTACATGGTTTTGTGTAAGTTCTGAAATGTGAGGGCTTAAGGCTTCAAATATTTCAACTCGCTTAAATAATCCGAGAGCAACAATAATTATTCCTAAAATAAATGACAATGCGGAACGAATAATTTCGGATGTGTTACTTTTATACTCCCAACCGGTTGCAACTATTTCTTCATGGCGAATTTCTGTGAACTTTATTTTTTTTTTACTTATCATGAAAAGTCTTTTGTTGGTAACTACAAGAGTCATCCAACTTTTTTTTCGAGCGGTTTTATCTGCTTTGTCTTTCCATAAAGTTACATCTTTCATATTAATTGCGTTTAAAACCTTTTCATCATTTCCAAGATATTTGGAAAAATCAGGCATATTATCCACCTCGAATTTTATATTAGTTTTTTTATATAAATTTTAAAATTTATAATTAATTATAATAAATCAATAATAATAAATTATAATAAATCAATATGTTTCATAAGGCTGAACAACTACAAATCCGTTTCCTTCAAATTTCATTTGAATTGTTTCTCCGCTTGAGCGTCCGGTCAGTGTTTTTAATGTAATGTCCGTGTTTATTGTCGGTGCGAGTGTGTTTGACCATGCAACAGTTGCTCCCGGGTCGGTATATACTGTTTTTCCGGGGATTACTTTAAGTACGAGCGGTTCAAAATATGTAGTGATTGCTAAAAGTCCGCTTCCTGAAAAATTAATATTAAATATTCCTCCGGCCAAAGCGGCACCGCCGGTTTTCATCATAACTACGTCATAATTTATTGTATCCTCGAATGCTAAAACATCGCTTCCGTTTACAATAATTCCTTCATCGTTAAGTTTTAATAGTAAAATCTTTTTTCCGTAATCCGCTAAATAAAGTTTACCGTTTCCGATTGCTTTTGTGAGAGTTAATTCTTCTCCCGTTATTTTTTGTTTCAAATATTTATTTAAACCGTGATCCGAAATTCCGGTTTTTTCAAATTTTATTGAACCGTCGTAACTTATCATTGCACCGTGCTTCATGAAAATTTTGCCGTCCAAATCAATTTCCAAAATTCTATCGGTTTCAAGATAAAATTTTTCATGATTTTTTTGTTCCTTTTGCATTCTGCTGTTTACAAACTCTTCTATCGTTAAAGGTTCCATAATTTGCCTGCCGTTTGTGTTTTACTGAATTTTTTACTACATTTTTACTTTGTATTTTCAATGACTTTTAGAGCAATTTCCGCGTTCATTAAAATGTCGTCGGCGGTTGCAAGAACAGTTCCGATTTTTTCGGCCGAAAATGAAATAGAAGCGGTCCCGTTTTTCTTTTCAGAACTTAACTCTGTCATAAATTCGTTATCGGGACAAATCGAATCAAAAACGAGTTCGGAAACCTGCTTTTCTTTTGAGTCGTCTGTAAAACTGATAGTTGCAAATATTTTATACGTCATTTAAAATTATACATGCTTTTTAAATAATTAAACTTTGTTATAAATAAATTTTATAAATTTTATAATTTTTATAATTTTTATATATTTTATAAATTTTATAAATTTTACAAATTCTCTATATCGAGTCCTATATCAATCCAAGGGGCTTGTGTGATAACGCCGCTTACTGATATTATATCGACACCCGTTGTTGCATAGTAGGAAATTGTATCTTTTGTAATTCCGCCGGACGCTTCAATTATTACGTTTTTTCTCAAATTGTTTTCAATCAACAAATTAATTGCGCTTTTTATTTCTTCGGGTTTCATATTGTCAAACATTATAATATCCGCACCCGTTTCAGCTGCAATCAATGCATCATTTTCGTTTTCAACTTCAACTTCTATTTTTTGTGTAAAACTTGCGTGTTTTTTTGCAAGAATTATAGACTCTTTCAAGCCCAAAACTTCAATGTGATTGTCTTTTATCATAATACATTCCGAAAGATTTTTTCGATGAGTATCTCCGCCCCCGTGTGCTACCGCTTCCTTTTCAAATTTCCTAAGTCCGGGCATCGTTTTTCTGGTCCCTGCAATTTTTGGAATATTTTCTTCATTACAGTCATCACAGTTTTCTTCATCACAGTTTTCTTCATCAGAGTTTTTTTCGTCACAGGCTTTTCTAATTAATTTTGTGTATTCGTGCGTGTTTGTTGCAATTCCGCACAAATGCGATAAAAAGTTAAGCGTCAGTCTTTCAGCTTTTAATATGTTTTTTGCTTCTCCTCTTATTTTAAAAAACACCGTATTCGAATCGACGATATTTCCGTTTGAAACAAGCGTTTCATATTCAATATCGAAATATTTGAATATACTTTCCGCAACTCCAATTCCCGAAACAACACACGAAACTTTGCAAAATATTTTCGCATCAACAAATTTGTCGGGAATAAAAAAACCGGATGCGTCATCGTAATACATATCTTCTTCCAAAAACCGTTCAATTTCTTTTATAAAAATCATGATATCACTGTATTTAACAAAATTAGTAAAATTAATAAAATTAGCAAAATTAACAAAATTAAGAAAATTAACAATCGTTACTTAACAATCACTACATTTATATATTTGTTTATTTTACTGTTATTTTCATTCAGTTTCAAATTACGGTGTAAATTTTATGATCAGAGTTGGTATTTTAGGATGCGGATTTATCGGAACACAAATATGTCAAGCAATTGACAGGGGTGATGTATCGGCGGAAATTTATGCCGTATACGATGTTTCTTACAATAAAGCTCAAGAACTTATTTCATCTCTTGAAATTCAAACCCCTGTATATTGTTCTCCTTCTCAAATGTTTGAGAACACAGACCTTATAATTGAATGTGCGTCGCCTGATGCCGCACGCCTTTATATTTCGGAAGCTTTAAAAAACGGTTGTGACATTTTGGTTATGAGCGCGGGTGCTTTTCAAGATCCGGAATTTTATAACGAAGTATATGAAATTGCACTAAACGGAGGAAAACGAATTTATATTCCGTCAGGTGCAATTGCAGGCACAGACAGCTTGAAATCCGGTATGACTTCAAATATTGACTCAGTCGTTATTGAAACAAGAAAACCCGTTTCAGGCCTTGCTGATTCCCCTTATGTTATCAAAAATAAAATTTCACTTGAAAATTTAAAAGAGCCGCTAACACTTTTTGAAGGAAAAGCATCGGATGCGGTCGTTAATTTCCCGAGAAACGTAAACGTCTGCGCAACAATAAGTTTGTGCGGAATCGGCTTTGAGAAAACCGAAGTAAGAATTATCGCCGATCCTACAATTCAAAAAAATATACACAAACTAAAAGTTAAAGGAGATTTCGGAGAAATGTTTATGGAAATAAAAAACAACCCGGCACCAACAAACCCCAAAACGAGCTATATCGCAGCCCTTTCCGCAATCGCAAAATTAAAAGAAATAACAAATCCGTTTCAAATTGGCTGATAAGCCAATTTGAAACGGATTTTTTTGATATTTTTATTTTTTTTATTTATATTTGTTTCTTTTTAATTTTTATTTATATTTGTTTTATTTTATTTTCCTTTCTTATACTCGATTTTCTTAATATTTCCGTTTTCATCCATTATATAATCTTTTTTATAAACGATTGCACTTACGGTTCCTACAATTTCATTTTCGCTATTTTTTATTTCGACAATGAAGTTTTCAATTCTGTGGTGCGGCACAACTCTTTTGCATTCTGCAATTAATTTTCCTTCTTTTGTTGCTTTTATGAATGTGATTCCCGACTGAATTACATAACACGTCTGTCCCGCAAATGCAGCGCATGCGGCAACTGCCGTGTCTGCCAGCGTAAATATTAAACCGCCTTGTACGACTCCCATTCCGTTTATGTGATTTTCTTCTATACAAACTTCTGTTTTTGCATAACCGTCACGACTTTCCACAATTTTTATTCCGCAAAAATTTGCAAAATTGTCCGAACCGACCATTTTTTGCACAACTTTCGGTACACTCATAACTAATTTTCTCCTAAAATTTATTTAAATGATTATGATATAATTATCTTTATATACTTTATAACTACAACTATCATTATTTAAATATACGACGTCTGTAATTATATCTAACAATCGACATTTATAATTTATCGACATTTATAATTTATCGACATTTATAATTTATCGATATCTATAATTATATCTAATTATTTAAAAACTTCAACAAAATTTCAAGAAAATATTATATTTAAATATTTTATTTAAAAATTATATTTAAAAATTATATTAAAAAATTATATTAAAAAATTTTATTTAAAATATTATTTAAAGGAAACAGTGTATTATATATGTTAAAAAAATCGAAAAAATCTCTCGGAACTGCAAATCCTACACCGGTTCCGGTTTGGGTAATTGCAACGTATGACGAATCTAATAAGCCTGATGCAATGACCGCGGCTTGGGCAGGAATAGCCAACTCGGAACCTCCGACAATTTGTGTTGGTTTGAGACCCTCTCGCTACACTTACGAAAATATAAAGAAAAAACAATGTTTCAGTATAAATATTCCGTCAACCGCTTTAGTAAATCAAACAGACTATTTCGGAATAGAAAGCGGAAGAAATGTAGATAAAATAAAAAAAGCGGGACTTACTGCAAATAAATGCAAAAATATTTCAGCTCCGTATATTGAAGAGTTTCCGATGCACATCGAGTGTAAATTAGTTGAAAGAGTTAACTTAGGATCCCATTTTGTCGTATTCGGCAAAATCATAGAAACTTTTGTAGACGAAGATAAATTCGACGGAGACGTTCCGTCAATTAAGAAAATCGACCCGATTGTATACGATACATTAACAAAAACTTATATCGGTTGCGGTTCTGAAGTCGGAAAAGGTTTTAAATCGGGTGTATCCGTTAAGAAAGAAACTGAACAGAAATAAATATTTATAAAAACTATAAATTATAAAAACTATAAATTATAAAAACTATAAA
>JAAYST010000101.1 GCA_012518265.1 Candidatus Methanofrustulum fimipullorum
CGAAACGGTAAAAATAGCGGGATCTAACGGAAACTCCATTCCTGTAACCGAAATTAAACCCGGCGACAAGGTTTTTGTGCATATGGATGAAAACAGCGCAAGGCATTTCGGAATTAAAATCAAAGAATCTATTATTGAAAAGTGAAACAATTTTAGCAGTTTTAATAGATAGTAAAAAGAATCAATTCAAAAAAGCAATTAAAAATCAATTTAAATAGACAGTAAAAATAATCAATTTAAAGAATCAATTGAATCAATTGAATCAATTTAAAGAATCAATTTAAAGAAACAATTAAAATCGCTTCGCGATTTTAATTGCAATTATCTTTTTCAATTTCTTTTAAAAATTCCGCTTCAAGGTCTGTTTTTGTCTCAAACCCCAAACTTTTAAGAGACTTTGAAAGTGCGTTTAATGTTCTTGCAACGTCGATTTTGTTTGCATTTTCTCCCATATGTCCGATTCTTATTACCTTTCCTTTTAAGTATCCGAAGCAGCCTGCAATGAGTATTCCGTACTTTTGTTTCATGATATCAAGCAGTTCGTCGGAAGAGACAGTTTCTGGTACGAGAATTGAAGTTGTCGTATTTGAAAAATCAGAATCCAAATAAAGTTTTAAACTGCTTTTTAAAATCGTATTTCTAAGTGCTTTTGCAATTCTTTCGTGTCGCAAATATATGTCGTTTCCTTCATCGATTATATTTTGAAAAGCAACATCGAGTCCGCAAATATCGCTTATCGGAGGAGTATATGGAAACCATTTCTTTTCATAATAGTTTTTCCAAATTAAAAGATTGCAATAATAAGACGGAATCGGTGTTTTTCTGTTTTCCATTGCAGAATATGCGTCTTCGCTTATCGTGATCGTAGTAAGCCCGGGAGGAGCCGAAATTGCTTTTTGGGATCCGCCGATAAGTATGTCTATTTTCCAATCGTCCGTAAAGATTTCGTGACCCGCAATACTTGAAACGGCATCAACTATAGTTAAAATTCCGCAACTTTTCAAACAAGGACATATTTTTTCAATATCGTTTAAAACGCCGGACGGCGTGTCGCAATGAACTACAGTTGCGCATTTAAACGGACCGTTCTTTTCTATTTCTTCTTTTACGAAATTTTCAAGTTCCGATACGTTGACACCTCTTTTTGTGTCACTTTTAAAAATAACCGGATTTCCGCCGTAAACTTTAACCATATCTGAAAATCCTTCACCGAAAATTCCGTTACTTACTATTAAAACACGGTCGCCCGGTTCAACAATTGATGCACAGGCCGCATCAAGCCCGAGCATTCCTTCCCCGCTTAAAATTAAAAAATCGTTTTCAGTATTAACTATAGAAGCACCCTTTTTTGAAATTCTTTTATATTCGTCAAAATATTCAATATCAACATCGGGATTTGTAGTTACTTTTGCCCTTGCAGCTCTTACATTTTCACGAACTTGAGTAGGGCCGGGAGTCATTATAAGCAATTGTTTCATTTCAATTTCTCCAAAATTTGTTGCTTTTATTTTTCATTTTTTCTTTTTTTTTTACGTTTTTTCATTTTTTTTCATTTTTTGTTTTAATTTTTCCATTTCATTTTTTCATTTTATTTTTAGCTCTTCAACCGATAATTGTCCCGGTGCCGCTTTTTTTGTAATTGCGCCGTACATGTGAGACGTATTGAATTTTTTCATTTCTTTTCTAAGAGAAGCCGCATTTTTTCCGACAGGAACCAAACAGTAAAGCTGTTTTTTATCGTCCATAATTTTCCTTATGTTTCCTATACTTTTAAAATATGCAAAACCGCTTGAACAGCTGTTAAATTTCGGTGCAATTTTTATAAAATACGGTTCATATTTCATGGCTTTATTTATATGCTTTTTAAGAACCCTGTTTTTTTCAGGAGTTTTAGGATGAGACGACAAAATAATTCCGACACCGTTTTGTTTTGCACATTTGTTCAATTCTCGAATATATTTATTTTTCATACGAATTTCAATATCTACAAAATCAACATGCGGAATTATAAATTTTATAAGATTAAAAAGCGTCTTTTGATTTCCCGAAAATTTTCCTCCCTCTTTATTTGAACGAATCGTTCCGATAATCGGAAGCCCTGCTTCTTTAACAATGTCTGTAATACTCGTAATTTCAAAACAGGAATATTCGCCGCTTTTTTCGAATCCGTTTTTTCCCAAACAATTTTTTCTCAAACCGTTTTTTCCCAAACTGTTTTTTCCCAAACTGTTTTTTCTCAAACCGCTTTTCCTAAAATTATTTTTTTCCCCGTGCAGCATGTCGTATCTGATTTCAATCATATCGGCTCCCTGTTTTTTTGCAGATATTGCAGAATCTTTCGGTTTTTCAGTAATTGTGCCGATGATAATCGGCATGTTGTTACATTTAAGTGAGTTTGTTTTCATTTTATTCCATTTCAAAGAATTTCATTTTATTTTTTTTGTTTATTTTTTGTTTTGTTTTTTATTTTATTTATTGTTTTATTTTTTGTTTATTTTTTTGTTTTAATTCACAGATTTTTTCCCAACATTTTTTTTAAAAATCTGCCTGTGTGGCTTTTTTCATTTTTCACTATTTCTTCGGGCGTTCCTGAAGCGACTATGTATCCTCCTTCATCTCCTCCTTCCGGTCCCAAATCAATAATGTAATCGGCGCTTTTTATGACATCCAAATTATGTTCAATAACGATTATAGTGCTTCCTTTTTCTACGAGTTCGTTTAAAACCGAAATCAACTTTTTAACATCGTGGAAATGAAGTCCCGTTGTCGGTTCATCAAGCAAATATATCGTATTTCCGGTAGTTTTTTTTGCAAGTTCGCGTGTCAATTTTATCCTTTGTGCTTCTCCACCCGAAAGTGTTGTGGAACTCTGCCCCAATTTTATATATTCAAGACCCACTTTTGAAAGAGTCGTAAGTTTTTCATATATCGTTTTTCGATTTTTAAAGTGCTCCATTGCTTCCGAAACGGTCATATCGAGTACTTCTGCAATCGTTTTATCTCTGTATTTGACTTCGAGCGTTTCACTGTTGTAGCGAGTTCCTTTACATTCTTCGCATTCAACATAAACGTCCGGCAAAAAGTTCATTTCGATTTTTATAAGTCCGTCTCCTTTGCAAGCTTCGCATCTTCCGCCTTTTACATTAAACGAAAACCTTCCCGGTGTATATCCTCTGATTTTTGCTTCCTTCGTTTCCGCAAATACATTTCTTATTAAGTCGAATATTTTTGTATACGTTGCAGGGTTTGAGCGAGGCGTTTTTCCAATAGGGTCTTGATCAATTACGATTACTTTGTTTGCTTTTTCGGTAAGCGTTAAATCGTCGTAAAATTCGTCTTTCTTTCCTTTGCTTTTTTTATTGAATTTAGCGATGAGTGCCGGATAGAGTGTATCGTAAATCAGAGTTGATTTTCCGGAACCCGAAACACCCGTTATTACGCACAAAACTCCCATCGGAATTTTTACATCCAAATTCTTTAAATTGTTTTTACGGCACCCTTTAATCTCAATATATCCCTTTTCTTTTCTTCTCGTTTTCGGAACGACAATTTTTTCTTTTCCGGAAAGATATTTTCCGGTAAGAGATTCCGATTTTTTTTCAATATTTTCAGGAGTTCCCGCAGAAACTATATATCCTCCATCAACTCCCGCTCCCGGCCCCATGTCAATTACAAAGTCGGCTTCTCTTATCGTATCTTCGTCATGTTCTACGACTATTACCGTATTTCCGAGATCTCTTAAATGTTTTAAAGTTCCCAACAATTTTTCGTTGTCTCTTTGATGAAGTCCTATCGACGGCTCGTCCAATACATACAATACACCGGTCAAATTTGATCCGATTTGCGTTGCAAGTCTTATTCTTTGTGCTTCCCCGCCGGAGAGCGTTCCTGAATTTCTTGAAATAGTCAAATAACCCAAGCCCACTTCTTTTAAAAAACCAAGCCTTGATTTAATTTCTTTTATAATTAAATGAGATATTTCTTCTTTTGCAGGGGAGAGTTCGAGTGTTTCGAAAAATTCAATCGCTTCGTCAACTGTTAAATCTGTAACATCAATTATATTATAATCGTTAATTCTTACAAAAAGCGGTTTATCGTTTAGGCGTTTTCCTTTACAACTGTTACATTCGGACACTTTCATAAACTTTTCAAGTTCACGTTTTCTGTAATCCGATTTCGACTGACTGTAAAGTCTTATGCACTGCGGAATTACACCTTCCCAGTTATTTGTATAAGAATATTTAATCAAACCTTCCGCTCTTGACATATCCATTCTGATTTTTTCATCAGAGCCAAACATCAAAGCGTTGTACTGTTCTTCTGTTAAATCTGAAATCGGGGTCAGCACCGAGAAATTGTAATGTCTTGCAACAGATGCTAAATATTGTGTTCTAAAACCGTCTAAAAAATTTCGAAAAACTGCAACGGCTCCGTCCGCAATTGATTTAGATTTGTCGGGAATTATTAAATCTTCGTCAAAATCCATTCTAAACCCGAGACCGTTACATTCCGGGCATGCTCCAAACGGACTGTTAAACGAAAACATTCTCGGTTGCAATTCTTCATATGAGAGACCGCATTCGGGACATGCCATTTTCGATGAATAAACGACTTCTATTCCTTCAACGCTTCCTTTTTCATCTTCTTCCAAAATTATTTTCCTTTTAAGACCTTTTGTTGATTTTGCAAGAATGTCTTTGGTAAACGAATTTGGAGAGCCTTTTACATATACCAAATTTCCGGACTTTTTTATCGACATTTCGATTGCTTCTACAAGCCGTCCCCTTTCGTCTTCATCGTCGACATCGACCCTGTCTATTACAATATCGATATCGTGCATTTTATACCTTTCAAGTTCAATTTCCTCTTCCGTTCTGTAAATTTCTCCATTTACACGAATTCTTGAAAATCCTTCCTCATGCAAATCTTTAATAAGCTGTTGGTATGTACCTTTCTTTTGTCTTATAATTGGTGCAAAAACAGTAACATACCCTTCAAATTCGGAAAAAACCAAATCTGCAATTCTCTCCGGCGTTTGAGATTCTATTTTTATATTGTGTTCCGGACAATACGGAGTTCCTATCCTTGCAAAAAGCAGTCTGAAGTAGTCATATATTTCTGTGACAGTTCCTACAGTCGATCTCGGATTTTTTGACGTAGTTTTTTGTTCAATCGCAATTGCAGGCGAAAGTCCGTCAATACTGTCGACATCAGGCTTGTTCATGACTCCTAAAAACTGACGAGCATAAGCCGAAAGAGATTCCACATACCGTCTTTGTCCTTCAGCATAAATCGTATCAAAAGCAAGCGTTGACTTTCCCGAGCCCGAAACGCCCGTTATTACCGTTAACTTATCTTTAGGAATTGACACGTCAATACTTTTTAAATTGTGCTGACGAGCACCTTTTATGACAACTTCTTTCATATTTTATATGTCCTTTTAAATAGTAAAAATATTTTTGATCGTTATTGTTTTTAATCGTTATTGTGTTTAATCGTTATTCTGTTTAACCGTTATTGTGTTTAACCGTTATTGTGTTTAACCGTTATTGTGTTTAACCGTTATTGTTTTTTATTCGTGTTTTGTTTTCAATTTATACCGTGTTCCGAATACTTATCAGTTTTCCCGGAATTACAGATATTGCATAAAGCTCTTAAATTTCCTTTTTTGGTTTTTCCGCCCTTTGATACGGGTTTTATATGATCTACTTCCAATTTTATTCCGTCATTAGCAGTTTTTCCACATATTTGGCACCTAAAGCCGTCTCTTTTTAGAATATCGTATCTCAATGAATGAGAGAGCTTGCTTCTTTCTCTTTTAATTAAAATTTCTCTATGATTTGCTTCTTTTATAGCAATCAAAGAATTTCTTAAATGTTTTTCGTCAAAAACCTTACTTTTATAATAAGAATTTCTTCCCTTTGGGCTTGTATATCTAATTTCAAACATAAATTCTATATTTGTATACGGGGATTCTTTTATAACAGTTTTATTTATTAAGTCTCTTTCTGTCTTCATAATTTTATTTTTATTGTTGAATATTTTGTTTTCTTCATCTGTAAATACCGATTCTTTCATTAGAACATAATTTATTTTTATTTTATATTTGTTATATTTTTGTTTATTGGCCTATATCCTTTCAAGACAGTCAATTATATATCCTTTATTTTCAATTACCAATTGATTTAATTTTATATCATATCTATAATTATCGAATTTGTATTTGGTATCAACTCTGTCTTTTATTGAATGCTTTTCATCATATCTTGATAAACTGCTTAAATACTTATTATTAATAAACTCAATTTCTTTAAGCTTTACAGAAGATCTTTTTACATAATTCCTATATGCTATATATCGTATCGGAAAATATGCAAATACACTTACTACGATAAGAGTAAATAAGACATTTATCAAAAATATAATAGTATCTTTCATATGTTAATAGAGTCCTTCGTTATTTTAATTCGTTTACTTTTATTTTAAACATTTTATTCAATCGTTAATTTCACTTATGCTGTTTAATTCAACAAACTCCGCATCTATTATATCGCTTTTGCTTTTAACGGCTTTTCTCATTTTTCTGTAAGTTGCTGAAATCAATATATCCGACAATCCTTTTAAAATCAAAGAAAACGCAATCCAATATATAAATATGTAAGCACCGATTTCCAATCTGAATAATACCAATATTGCGCAAAAGAGAATTACAATTGAAAATATAAAAGGAACGAACCAATATTTTACATCAAAGCTCTTTAGTTCAATAGATGTTCCTATTAAGGATATTCCTTCAAATAAAAGCCAAACGCCTATGATTATCGGAATTGCTTTTTGTTGAAAATCGCCGGAATATATTAAAAGAGCAACACCTAAAAGTGCAATAATCAAACTTAGGAAAAATCCCCAAATAAAATGTTTTGAAAACTTTCTTAAAGTTACAAAAAACGCACAACCTGAAATTCCTGCAAATATTAAAGCACCCGATAAAATCAAAATCATCAAGTAAGACGTCAAAAAGTAGGAAATGTTAGGCTCAATTATAAAAATAATTCCGACAGTTAAATATAAAATCCCTTTTAAAAGGATGAGCCACCACCATCGAAACGATTTATTATTTACTCTGTAAACCATTTTATCTTACCTCGTATTACACAAAATACAAATAATTATAACACATTTATGTGTTTGTTAATCGTTTAAGACTTATATAAATAATTGCTAAAAGGGTGAAAGTAATAATAATATCTGTCAAAAGACGAAAGCAATAATATCTTTCAAAAAAATTTATTTCTTTCTGTTTTTCGTTTTTTACATTTTATTTTTAATTTGTTTGTTTTTAATTTGTTTGTTTTTTATTTGTTTTATTTTAAATTTCTTTTAAATATTTCGGGTTTAGTTATGAGAGTTTTATATTTCGAGCCGTTTTCCGGTGCATCCGGCGACATGATTTTAGGAGCACTTGCAGATTTGGGTGCAAGCAGCAGTTTTATGGAATCTGAAATATTAAAATGCACAGACGTTTCAGTTTCATTTAAAAAAGTAATCAAAGGCGGAATTTCGTCAACAAAAGCCGAAGTTTCGATTCCTAAAAACAAATCGACCGACTCAAAAACCTATTTTGAAATAAAAGATTTGATAAAAGCCTCATCTCTTAACGAACAAATAAAATCCGACGTTTTATCTGTTTTTGAAATAATGGCAAAAGCAGAATCGTCGGTACACGGAATTCCGATTGACAAAATTCATTTCCACGAAGTAGGCCAAGACGATGCAATCGCAGACGTTGTCGGGGCCTGTGCCGGACTTTATGATTTAAATGAAAAAAAAGAAACAAAACTTAATTTCGATTTAATAAAATGCGGCGTAATAAATACAGGTTCCGGATTTGTAAAATCGGCACACGGAACACTTCCGGTTCCCGCACCCGCAACACTTGAAATTCTAAAACAATCAGGACTTTACTTCCAATCGTTTGGAAAAGGAGAACTTTTAACACCCACGGGTGCTGCTCTTCTTTCTCATTTTACAAACCGTTCAAACAGAATTTTATCCAAAAATTCCGAAATTTTCGGAACTTTTGGAAAAAGTTCCGGAAAAATACTGAAAATCGGATACGGTGCAGGAAATTTAGAAAACAAACTCCCAAACGTTTTAAGACTAAGTCTCGTTGATTTCTTTGATTTTGTTCCCCCTTCTAATATTTCCGAAACGCTTTTGTTTTCCAAAATAAAACCTCAGAATTTCGACTCTTCCTATTTATTAGAAACCGATTCAATCGACATTTTAGAAACAAACGTTGACGATGTAACCGGAGAAATTTTAGGAAATTTAAGTCAAAAACTCTTCAAATCAGGTGCAAAAGACGTTTCAATTCATCCGATTTTTATGAAAAAAGGACGTCCCGGTCACATGATTCGTATAATTTCCGAAAAATCCGATACATTAAAACTCGCTGAAATATTAATACTTGAAACAGGCACACTCGGCGTTCGCGTAATTTCTGATTCCAAAAGAATAAAAGTCCAAAGAGAAATAAAACAAGAAACCGTAGAGCTCAACGGAAAAATATATGAAATCCCTATAAAAATCGCATACGACAGCAGAGGAAAAATAATAAACGTATCAGCGGAATACGAAAACTGTAAACAAATCTCAAACGAACTTGACATTCCCTTAAAAGAAATAATTCAATTTACGGAACAAAAAGCCAAAACAGAATTAAATAAAAAACAGGAGAAAAAATAAAAAAAATGGAATAAATAAATAAAATAATAACAAACAAATAAAGTAAATAATATAAAAAATAAAAACAAACAAATAAAGTAAATAATATAAAAATAAAACAATGATATATTTCATTCGTTTCCGAATGAAATATATCAAATAGTTACGGAGTTCTAACGCATTAATTGAAACAAATTAAAATTAGACTTGTTTTAATGCCATAATCGCATCAACAATATCAATTTTACCGTCATTGTTCAAATCATATCCCAATTCGATCATTGAATCGAGACTCAGGTTTTTGCTAATGTAGCCTACATTACTATAATATTGAAGAACTCTGATCGGATCAGTAATATCGTATGTTCTTCCGTAATTGTAGACGAGATTTACTTTTTTAAGCATTTCTTCATTTTGTTCGAATTCAAATGAGAACGATTCTTTATTTTCAACTGTAATGAATGTCCAGAAACTTGACGTTACATAAACAGTCGGATATTTTTCATAAAACACTTTTAACTCTGAAAGGAGTTTTTCGTCTCTTGATTTTTCAATTTTCAAGAGGATTTCCTCTTTTTCTTCAACCGATTGAGGAGCAATCAACCAATCATAAGCTATAGGGTTTTGTCTTCCGTTAGGATATTTAATATCTTCATCGATCATATATAAATTCAAATCCGCAATTACTTCGGGATTATCTTCAAAAATTCCATCGTAGTATACATCATAAACAGTACTTACAACAATATCTTGAAGATTGGAAGAGGAAATATTAATTCCTTTTAAAATTTCATCATTGAACAGTACTTACAACAATATCTTGAAGATTGGAAGAGGAAATATTAATTCCTTTTAAAATTTCATCATTGAAATATTCCGCTTCTATTTGTGCTTTAATAGTTTCTTCATTAAGCTCCATTCCAAAGAGGGAAATTCGGGGCTTTCTGGCACAATCATTAATTTTCGCAATTTCAGTTAAATTTATCATATCTTCTTCTGAAAATTCTTCAAACAACTGTTCTTTATTTTCAATTGTAATAAATGTTACAACACCCGATCTTATAAATTTTAAGGGATATTTTTTTAAAAAGTCTTTATAATATTCTTTTAGTAAAACACCTTCTTTAGTCGAAGTGTCAATATTGTTATAGAATTTTTCAATTACAACAGGCGTGTTTGCAAATACTTGATAATTTACAAAGAAACCGGAAATGTCTTCATCCACATAAGGATTGAAAAGTTCATCTACATTTCCGAAAGAGTCTTTATAAAGTTCTAAATAAGCAAGCCTTGTTTTATTTTCATCGGAAACTGTAATTCCGGGAATTTTTTCATCTGTATAATATTCATTTACTATTTCTTCTAATTTTACATCCATTTTAGCATCAATAATTTTGTCAGCACCCGCAAAGCTTACACCGACTGCTGAAAAACAAAGAATTGATACCAAAAAAATAGATATCACTTTTCTATATTTCATTATTATTCACCTAATCTAGTTATTTTCATATATTTTGTAGCTAAAACAAATATATTTATATCTGTTTAACTTTACTTCCTAACTTACCTCCATTTGTTAGTTAAATATACATATATTACTAGTGTTACATAAATTTTATGTGTTTATTATATGTGTATATATATATACATATATATGTATATAGAATCACGTAATCTATACAGTTCTATATAGGGAATAATCGATACCCTTCATCCATTGAAAAAAGAAAAGTATTAGTTCGCATTTCCTTTTTATTTTTTTTACATATTTATATGAATTATTAATTTTAATTGTTCAACATTTTATGCACAATTAAAATGGAAGTTTTCTGTCAAGTGGATAAACGCTGAATTTTATTTTTCCTTCTGTATTGTCTTCGTAACACTTCACATCAATAACCGTTTTTCCGCCATCTTTTTTAAACGTATATATATATATATATTCATTTTCCTTAATATTGTTTCTTATCGGGAATTCTGTATTGACTTTTAACAATATTTCTCTTTTATCGAGTATATTCTGAAAAGTTATAGGATATCCTCAAGCATTAACGGTTATGTGAATTTGATTACGCTCGTTAAAATTGCTAATTTTGCTGAAGTCCGCTCTTATTTTTATGATTTTTGTAAAAGTATCCTTATTAATTCATTAAAAATTATAATTTGGAAAATAATTGTGCAACTACAATATCTCCGTCTTTTACGTATCCGTATCCGCTGAGTACTGTTTTTGGTTCATCGTTTTCCATATACAAATTTCCATATATTTTATGTAAATAACGTCCGTTCATTTCCTTTGGAACATCTGTTTTGATTTCGAGATATTTTCCATGATATGTGAATTCGAATATATCTGATGTAGTCGATCCATTAAATTCAATTATTTCTTCCGACCCGTCTTTATAGTTTTTATAAACGAGGAAATGATTTGATTTATCAAAATTTGGGAAACTTTTGTTTTCAACTAATGAAAATTCAAAACTGTAAGGGCTTTTTGAAAAAATCGGCGGTTTTGAAAGCACAACTTCATATTTTAAATTTATATTTGAAGAATTTTCAGAATCAATAACACTCGCAAATTCACCTTGTCCCGATTTCTCTTTTGAATAAAACAAGGGTCTAAAAGAAGTATGTTGATCGGTCATATAAATAATATAAGGTCCGGCAATAACTACAATTAAAAGTAATATTAAAATAATTAAAAGAATACTTTTTTGTGACTTATTAATATCCATATCAAACTACTCTTGTGTTTGAAATATTTTCTTATCATTAATTTTTGCAAAATGTATTTAATGCCCGGTTCTATTTAAATATATTTGTCAATATAGAAAAAAAAGTAGCAAAAACTAAAAAAGAAAAAAATTAAAAGTAAAAAGGTAAAAGTAAAAAAAAAGAAAAAGTAGCAAAAACTAAAAAAAATAAAAAAGAAATACAAAAAAGTAAAAAGTCGGTTAAACCGACTGTATACTGATTGTATATAATAGTCAGACCGGTCCAAAGGACCGGTCTAACAACCGACCCGTTTGCAAATAGCGAACGGGTCAAATTAAAAATCGGGCTCTCTAACGCCCGATTTTTTTTGAATTAGATTTTGTCTAATATCTCTGCCATTTTTCCGGCTCTGTTTTCAATAACGTCGGCCGCTTTTAATACTAGGTCTTTTGCAGAGTATGATCCGTCGGATTCATATGTAAATACGAAGCTTCTGGGATCATAAGATACTTGAATTGCTGGCGGTTTTAAACTGCAGGCTCTTTCGCAAAGTCTGCAAAGTGAACATTTAATCATATTTTCCGGGGAAATATATGCTTCATCGTTTTTGATTTCTATAATGTGGCGGGGACATTCGTCTATACAATGACCGCAGCCGTCACAGTTTTCAATAATTACGTCCGGCATGTTTTTATAACCGCATGCAACTCCTGCTTGCCAACGAACATGGTCTCTACCATATCCTACATGTGCAATTGCGCCTAACATTATGTTTTGCCCTTCTTTGAGTTCTACAATCGGAATATTGTCATCAGCCGGTCTTACATTAGGGTCCGATGAAAATATGTCGCCGGAATAAACAGTTTTCGGACCTTTTGCATCCAATCTCAAATTCAAAGTACAGGAGGGACATCCTTCTCCGTTGCAAGTACATTCCGATTCGGGAACATAATCCGGATGCATCGTCAGAGGAACAAGGGCTAAACGAAGCCCGAGCTGTTCGTCATAAAGGACTGACGTGTTGTCGTAGAGTTCAAGCCATTCAATCGCAAGATTTGGAACATCGGCTATCATAGCTCGACGAATTCCGTTTGCAACAGACGTGTCAACGTCGGAGAGTATAAATTTGGCCGATCTTTCCGACAACTCGATTATATCGATTTCCACCTTTATTCACCTATTATCCGAATAATTTATTTTATAATCTTTTTTATAATATTTTTTATTTTATAAAAAAGATTATAAATGTTTATATTTTCTACTTTACAGTTTACAGTATACTTCACGATTTGTGCTTTCCGCCTCTTGGACGTGTTCCGTCATGCGGAATCGGTGTTACATCTTCAATTCTTCCGATTCTGATTCCTGCACGAGCAAAAGCACGAATTGTTGCTTGAGCGCCGGGTCCGGGATTTTTATGTTTGTTTCCGCCGGGTGCTCTTACTTTAAAGTGTACACCAGTGATTCCTTTTTCTTTCAATTGTTCCGCAAGGCGATTTGCCATTTGCATGGCCGTATAAGGTGAACTTTCGTCACGAGATGCTTTTACAATCATACCGCCTGACGATTTTGCAATTGTTTCGGCACCGGACAAATCGGTAATCGTTACAATAGTATTGTTATACGACGATTTTATATTGGCAACAGCCCATTTCATTTCAGACGACATAATTATCTTCTCCTTCTTCCTTTACCTTCATTTTGAGGTCTGCTTGCTCTGAGATTTTCAGCGGACGCACGAAGTGTAACACCTTCAACAACGTTCGTTGCAACCTGAATCGGTCTTTCGGGGTGATCGCTTTTAGAAAGAGCGGAGTCTCCATGATACTCGATTTTCATTTCATCTTCTTTTGAAACCATCATGCTCGGAACTGTAAGTCTTCTTCCGTCGATTGATATATGTCCGTGTGTGATGAATTGTCGTGCTTGGCGAATCGTTCTTGCCAATCCGAGTCTTAAAACTTGAGTTTGCAAACGTCTTTCCAAAATGTTTTCTGTTTTCAAACCGAGAATATCGTCAATGTCGGAATCCGGTTTAAGAATACCGTATCTTATAAGTTTTCCAAGAATTTGATCCGCTTCTTTTTTGTGATGCCCTCTTAAAACACCGTCAGGCGTTGCAGCAACAAGCGCCAAAAGATCCATTGCATCAGATCTGTATTTTCTCAAAATACTCTCAGCTTTCCAAACTTCTCTTTTGTTACGAAGTCCGTACGCCTTAATCAATTCAACCTCATTTGCCATCCTGGTCGCTTGCCACGGATGGTTAGGAGTGTCATAAAATTTACTTTGCTTACCGGGATATACCATACACAATCATCCTCTTCTTTTGCTGACGCCTACGATTGTTCCGTGTCTTCCGGTTCCCTTCGTTCTTTGTCCTCTGACTTTAAGTCCTCTTTCGTGTCTTAAACCTCTGTATGCACGAATCTTTTTTAGATTGTTTATATCTTCCTTAAACGTCATGAGAATATCTGTTCCGAGAAGGTGTTTGTTATCCCCGGTCATTATATCTTTTCTTCTGTTGAGCATCCACTCCGGAGCGGTATTTTCGTATTCCAATATCGCTTTGTCAAGCTTTTCGATATCTTCATCCGGTAAATAACCGATCGTTTCTGTTGGGTCAACACCTGCGTTTTTCGCAATAATTTTTGAAACGCGAATACCTATTCCCGGAATTCCGGTCAGGGCATACTGAACTTGTTTAGATCCTTGAAGGTCTGTATTCATAACACGAACAAGATGCCTGATCTCTTCCGGTTCTTCCGAAGTTTTTACTTCGGCTTCAGTCATTTTGACTGAACCGTCTTTGAGTTCTTTTTTGTCTTTTTTAGCCATAATCGTTTCTCCTGAAATCAGGTTAATATTGCATCTTGTAGCCCTGCACATATGTTTGTGCCGAGCAGCCTATAACATATTATAATTCATATAATATGCATATTATGAAATAATATAAGGCTTCAATACAATGCCTAGTTCAAAAGGCATTTATGATATATAAATTTATCACTTGTTTTTTCAAAATATTAATAAAAGTTAAATATGATAATATGAGTATTTATTAAATTAAAAATAATAAGGGAATTGATTTATTATGTACGTCAACGACAATTGTGTGGGCTGCGGTCAATGCTTCGCTTTTTGCAATCAAGGTGCAATAGAAGTGTTCGGAAAAGCCCGAATTAATAATTTATGTACGAATTGCGGTATATGTTTGACTTATTGTCCTTTAAGAGCAATTGAATACGTAAATAAAAACGGAAAAGGTGAAATTTAAAATGAAAAACGGAAAAAAAGCGGTAATCATAGGCTCAGGCCTTGGCGGTCTTCTAACCGGTGCTTCTCTTGCAAAAGACGGATGGAGCGTTGAAATTTATGAACGTTTGTCTCTAATCGGCGGCAGATTTTCAAATATAGATTATAAAGGCTACCAACTTACGACAGGCGCACTTCACATGGTTCCAAACGCACCGAACGGTCCGCTTCTAACAATGCTTAAGCGTTTAGGAGCAAATGTAACTGTAGTTCCGTCAGACCCCCTGGCAACAATTCGAAATCCTTTAAATCCGGAAGATGAAGATTACAAATCGGGTTATAAAGACATACATTATTTAGACTTAACAAAACACATGTCTTTTAAAAATAAAGCATGGATGGCGATTTTAACTTTCTGTTTTAATAAAAAACTTATAAATCCTGGCGACAAAACATTCGTTACATGGTTTTCAAAATACATAGACGATAAACGAATTGTCCGCTATGCCGACAGTTTTGCTGGCTGGAGTTTGAGTTTAAAAGCCGATGAAGTTCCGGCGACCGAAATGTTACAAATTCTTGAAAACATTGTTAAATACGGCGGGCCTGCAATGATTATGGGCGGTTGCAGTTCTGTTATATCCGAACTGGTAAGAATCATAGAGTCAAACGGAGGAAAAATTTATACAAATAAAGAAATCGTTTCTGTAAATATATCAAAAGGTTCTGTTGAATCGATAACAGTTAGAGATTCCACCATGAAAGATTTAATTAAGAAAACTTCAAACGATACCGAAGTCAAAGCAGATTTGTTTATAAGCAATATCGGTCACAAAGAAACTTTTGATTTGTACGAAAAATTGCCCTTTAGCCCCGATTCCGGCGATGAAAACAAAGAAAAGGAAGAATTTAACTTAAAATATGAAAAATATATAAATGAGTTAAAAGGATTGAAAGCATCTGCCGGTATAAAAATCAGTTTTGCAGCCGACGAACAATTAATAGAACACACGGGCGTTTTATTTACGCCGTATGCAAGACGCGTTTGTGCTTTAAATTCAATTACAACCATCGATCCTACGATGGCACCTCCCGGAAAACATTTAATAATGTCTCACCAAAGAGTCGGATTGGACAAGTTGGACGATATTGAGTCGGAAATCGAATTGGGCCTTGAAGATTTAAAAGATTTGTTTTCCGGAAAAGAAATCGAAATTTTGGCGGTACAAGTCCATCACGGCGAATGGCCGGTAAACAGATGTTTTTCAGGCTACGATATCGGAAATAAAACGCCGTACTCAAACCTTTATATAGTAGGAGACGGCGCCAAAGGCGAAGGCGGAATCGAAATCGAAGGAATTACTTTAGGCGTCGAAAAAGCTTTGTCTGAAATCAACAAACTCTATAATTAATAAAAATATTTATAAAAATTAATTATAAAAATTAATTATAAAAATTAATTATAAAAATTAATAATAAAAATTAATTATAAAAATTAATAATAAAAATTAATTATAAAAATTAATCATAAAAAAATAATAAAAATTAATCATAAAAAAATATTAAAAATTAATCATAAAAAAATAATAAAAATTTATAATAAGGATTTGTTTTTATGAAATTTAAAGTCGACAGAAGCAATTTAAAACGTAAAGGTTTTAAAAAAATAAATTTACCTGAAAATATTGTTACGTATTCCCGAAACGTATTTTTGCCGGTTACAAATGTTTGCAGAAACGACTGTAAATATTGCGGTTTTAAAAGGTCTGTCGAAAGCACCGAGTCTTATTTAATGTCTGAATCAGACGCTCGAAAAATATTACGAGACGGTGCAAAAGCGGGTTGCAGTGAAGCAATGTTTGCTTTGGGGGAATACCCGGAGGAAAATGAAATATTTAGAAAAAAATTAGCAGAAACGGGCTATGAGACAACAGTCGATTATTTGTGCCGTTTATGTGAAATTGCTATTGAAGAAGCTCTTCTGCCGCATACGAATGCGGGGATTTTAACATATGAAGAACTAAAAAAACTGAAGCCGTACAATGCAAGTATGGGTTTAATGCTTGAAACGACAGCTCCGGTTAAGCGAATTAAAGCACATGAGTTCAGTCCCGGAAAAGACCCGGCTTTGAGGCTTTCCGTTCTTGAAAATGCAGGAAAGCTTAAAATTCCGTTTACAACCGGGCTTTTAATCGGAATCGGCGAGACAAAAAAAGATCGGATTCGTTCTTTAAAAGAAATTAGACGGATTCACAAAAAATATGGAAATATCCAGGAAGTAATTTTGCAAAATTATACTCCGCAGTCGACTTTTTCAGGCTGCTCCGGTTTAAAATCTCCTTCAAAAAAAGAGATGATTGAAGTATTTAAATTGGCAAAAAAAATATTGCCGAAAAATATTCAAATACAAATGCCCCCAAATTTAATCGATATAAATACTTTGATAAATATGGGTGTAAGAGACCTCGGCGGCGTTTCTCCTGTTACAATCGATCACATAAACCCCGAATCCGATTGGCCAGAAATCGCATCAATGGAAGCCGAATTAAAATCAAAAAACATGATCTTAAAAGAAAGACTTCCGATATATCCCGAATATGTATTTAAAAAGATGTACGGCAAAAAAACGGAAAGTTTAATTAAAGAGCTTTCCGACGAATACGGTTATCGTTCTTCTTAATCTTCTTTAATTCTTTTGTTTTTTATTTTCTTTTGTTTTTATTTGTTTTTATTTCTTTTTATTTTCTTTTTATTTTCTTTTGCCGTTTAACTTTCTCATACTTTCTTATTTTTATCCGCTTTTTTTTCGTTTTCGAGCTTATGGCATATGTTTATATAGAATGATAATGTCTTAACTTATGTAACTATTTTTGAAGAGTTGAACTTCGTGCAGAATAAAGAAAAAATATTGGAAGTTGTTGATTTAAGAAAAAGCTATTTTTTGGGCGATACTGAAATTCCTATTCTCAAAGGAATCAGTTTCGATGTTTATGACGGGGAATTCATATCTATTGTAGGTCCGTCGGGTTCCGGAAAAAGTACTTTGATGAATTTGCTCGGGTGTCTTGATCGTCCGACTTCCGGAAAAATTTACATACGAAATAAAGATGTAAGTTCGATGAACGATAACGAGCTTTCTAATTTACGCGGTCTTGAAATCGGTTTTATTTTTCAGAAATTTAATCTGATTCCCAGAATGAACGCTTTGGAAAACGTAATGCTTCCAACTTATGCAAATAAAAGGAAGGGAGTAGATGCAAAAGAAAAAGCGATATCACTTTTAAAAAAAGTGGGGCTTGAGGACCGAATGCACCATAAACCGAACGAGCTTTCCGGAGGACAGTCTCAAAGAGTTGCAATCGCACGCGCTTTGATAAATGAGCCGTCAATTATATTGGCGGACGAGCCGACCGGAAATTTGGATACAAAAACAGGTGACGAAGTAATGGAACTCTTTCAAATGTTAAACAAAAATAAAACCACTATTATTATGATTACTCACAATAATTCTTTAGCTAAAAAAACGAATCGTATTATACGTATTTTGGACGGAAAAATTGATGTTGAAAATTAAAATTCGGGATTGATAAAATGAAATTCAATAGATTTTTTTATTTAAGCAGTTTGGCATTTTTGATTCTTTTGTGTGTTTGCAGTTTTGCATCAGCCGAAAGTTCTTCAGGCGGTGCCAAATTAACTTTGGTCGAAGAAAATCCGTATCCTGCACAAATCGGACAACAAATGAGAATTTTAGTTCAAATTGAAAACATAATATACACTCCGATGAACGACACCGTAATTCAAGTCGTATCCGAATATCCTTTCCATATCGATTCTTCTCAATCAACAAGAAATCTCGGAACTTTATACCACGGTAAAAAACATTATGAAGAATTTTATATAATGATTGACGAATCGGCGCCTAAAGGGCCCAGAGATTTGATTATTCGCCAAAGATCGGGTGGAGGAAATTGGGTTGAAACGAGATTTACGATAAACATCGGTACAAATGTGTTCGACAGCCGCGGAACTTTTATTCTTGAAAATGTAATTTCGGATCCTGCGGTTTTTATGCCGGGCGACAAAGGACAAATTTCAATTATTCTTAAAAACAATGCAACTGTTCCTACAATTTCGTTAAATAAATCGGAATACGATACAAATGCAAGAATCCAAACGGCCGATCTTATTTCAACAAGCGATATATCTGTAACGTCAAATATTAAAAAAGAACTTGGAATAGTATCAGCAGGCGACTCCAAAGTTCTTATATTTGATGTGAGTGTCCCAGAACACGTAAGTTCCGGAACGTATTATTTGACTCTTAAAATAACAGGAAATTCGTATGAATATAATTTCAATCAAGATATCGCAATAAAAGTGGACGATTCCGGTATTATTTTAATTCCTTCAAAAGAGGCAAAGCAGACAGTTGAAGGAACCGTAATAGAATACGACGTTGTAAATTACAGACCGAATACGATTCGCGGAACGATTATAACTCCTGAAAAAGAAGGCTACAATTTCTTCCCGCCGCAATATTTTATAGGTGAAATGAAAACAGACGAACTTTATACTGCAAAATTTACAGCAGTTTCTAAAGGCGAAAAAGCTAAAGGAGAAGCTGAAACCGAAACAATCACAGTTAAAGCATCGTATTTAAACGGTGATAATCCTCATGAAAACAAATACGATTTTGAATTTTCAACAGCAAGAAACGAATCGTTCGTGGGTTCATGGATTATTTATTTAATTGTAATCGTATTGGCCGTAATTTTAGTCGGTGCCGCCGGATATTTGTATTACAGAAAAAAGAAAAGTGATAAAAAAGACGGTCAATGATTATGAAAATTACAAATAAAATACAAATAAAATACAAATAAAATACAAATAAAATACAAATAAAAAAAGAAAAATCGGGCTCGGTTATATGTTTAAATTCAGTCATGCGGTTTCAATGGCTTACAGGAGTCTTAAATCTTCAAAGCTCCGGACGGCTCTTACCGCTCTCGGAATTATTATCGGGATTGCGTCAGTCGTATCTATTGCTACTGTCGGCACCAGTTTTCAGACATATTTCGAGTCTCAAATACTTGATTCGGGTTCCGACTATATACAAATCATGGCAAAGGATGAAAATTTGCTTCACAAAAGCGAATTGGAGGTCGTAAGAAATACAAGAGGTGTCGTCGATGTAACACCTATGTGTTTTACAACGGCAAACGTAACTTTTATGGGCGAAACAAAACAATTAATTGTGACTGGTGTTGATGAAAACTTCAAAGATATTATTAAGGTAAACATGCTTGAGGGCAGCTTTATAAGAAAAACGGATACGGGCTCCGTTGTAATCTCTGAAGACATGCATGACGAAACATTTGAAAATGATTTAAATGTAAGAAATGTAATTAGAATTGATTTATATAACAAATATACAAAATCTGAACATCCTTACAATTTCAAAGTAAAAGGAATAGAAGGACTTGAAGAAGGCGATAAAAGTATCGTTTCGGGTGTTATGACTTTCAGCGGTTTGACGATTCCTTTAAGCGAATAGGAAAATATTACCGGAGCCGATTATTATTTTGCAATAATTGCAAAAGCGGAATCGTTTGAATCTTTGGGAAACACTTCCAAAGAAATAGAAGAAAACTTGGCATATTCGATGGGCTATTCCGACAAAGACATAGAAGAAGGAGAATTGCCTTTTACTGTAAGCGATCAGAGCGATATTTTAGATATAGTTTCTTTACTTATAAACGGTCTTCAATTAATTGTAATTGCAGTCGGTGCAATTTCTCTTGTAGTAGGTTCAATCGGTATAATGAATATAATGCTTGTAACAGTTACTGAAAGAACGAAAGAGATAGGAACTCTTAAAGCCTTGGGATTTACTCAAAACAATATTTTATATTTATTTTTAACGGAATCGGTTTTTATAAGCTTGATTGGTGGAATTATAGGTGTCATGGTTGGGATTTTAATGGCATACTCCGCAACGTCTTATATGAATATTGACATTTCAATTCCGTTTTATGCAGTTGTAGGCGGATTTGTTATTTCGGTTTTAATTGGAATTATTTCGGGTTCTTATCCTGCAAAACGGGCAGCTGAAATGGATCCGGTCGAAGCGTTAAGAAGAGAGTGATTAATAGTGATTCGTCCCGATATTTCTGCTAAAATGTCTGTTCAAAGTCTTAAAAGCTCAAAATTAAGATCTGCTTTAACATCTCTTGGAATTATTATAGGAATTGCGGCTGTTGTCATTACTTTCTCGTTTGGAGCAAGTTACAATTCTTACTTTGAAACGCAAGTAGTCGGTATGGGAAACAATTTTATTGTAATCATTGCAACAAAAGAGAATGTATTTAGAAACTCTCATTTGCAGATTATCGAGTCCACCCCAGGAATTTCCGGGGTGTCTCCTGCCCTTACGGTAAACGGGGAACTTGAGTTTATGGGAAAGACCAAATCGGTGCAAATAAACGGTGTCAGTTCCGAAATGATGGAAGTTGCCAATTTGGAAATGCTTGAAGGAAAATTCATCGCCGACTCTGATAAATATTCGGCCGTTTTAAGTAAACAAGTTGCAAGAGACAATATGAAAACTGAAATAAAGCCGAGAAATTTTGTAAATTTAATAATTCCGGACGAATCCGATTCCGGCCGAAAAAAGTCTTACCGATTTAAAGTAAAAGGAATCCAAGGGCTTGAAGAGGAAGGAATTGTCGTTGGTCATAATATGAATACCGTTTATGTTCCGATCGACGTTCTTCGAGAGCTCAGCGGAAATGAAAGTTTCAATATGTTTTTTGCAATGGCAGATTCCCAAGACGAAATTTCAAACGTATCAAAAGAGGTTGAAAAAAGACTCGGAAGAAGTATCGGAATTCCTGAGCGCGACTTGGAAAAAAACATTACGTCTTTCAATATTATAAATCAGGCGGATGTCATGAGTATTGTAAGTTCCCTTTCTTCCGTTTTACAGACGTTTTTAGTAGGTCTTGGCTCAATTTCACTACTTGTAGGCTCTGTCGGAATAATGAATATAATGCTTGTAACAGTTACTGAAAGAACTTCCGAAATCGGATTAATGAAAGCAATCGGTTATACCAAATCCGATATTTTATTTATATTTCTAACGGAGTCGGCAATTCTTTCAGTATCGGGCGGAATTGTCGGAACAATAATCGGATTAATTTTTGCATATTTCGGAATGACTTTAATCGGAATGGGTCTAAACATTACATTATTTACGGTATCGATCGGAATAATCGTTTCGTTTTTAATAGGAATAATCGCCGGTGTTTATCCGGCATACAGAGCGGCACAAATGGATCCTGTAGTCTCTTTAAGAAAAGAATAATAAGAATAAAAGAAGAATAATAAGAATAAAAGAATAATGATAAGAATAAAAGAATAATGACAAGAAGAATGATAATAAAATATTTCGGAAACTTTAAAAATTTTCGGTGTAATATTATGAAAAAGGAAAAAGTTGCGATTGAAAAGGGTTTTGGGAAATCACTAAATGTAGGGTCCGGTGAGACTTTGATTTATTCATTTCCCGGGCTTAAAATTTTTGCATATCAGACGGATTTCGGGTTTTTAAAACTTAAGTGTTCCGGTATATTTTCGCATATCGGAAAGCCTGCGATATCTGCAATTAATCAAAAACTTAAAAGCGAGCGTCCCGCTTTTGTAAGCGATGATAAAATTTATCCGTCCTGTTGGCTTCCGCCGATTCCGAGTTCCGTTTTTTCACGCTTAATTCGTGCGGAAATTTTAATTTCTCTTGGAAAATTTATACCGGAAACAGTATCAATTGAACTCGTTCGACAAAACAATCCCAATTGCAAAAAAGACGGTCCGTTGCCCGATCCTAAATTTATAAAAAAGATTATTTCATCCGCACAAGATATGGGAGCCGTAGTCATTACTTTTACTGAAGGCGATCCTCTTTTAAATGACGATATTTATGATTATATAGATTTCGTTGATAAATCGAAATCGGTTGTAATGTGTTATACTTGGGGTCTTGATTTTTCCCCTGAAAAAGCCGTAAAATTGAAAAAAGCGGGTCTTCAAACCCTTTTAGTAAGTCTTTATTCTACAGATCCGAAAGAACATGACAGAGTAAGAGGAATCGACGGCGCATATGAAAAAGCTGTAAATGCAATCAAATACGGAATTGATGCGGGCTTATTTGTAACTGTTGCAACGCATGTAAGCGATAAAAATGTAGACGAAATTCCTAAATTGTATAAACAGGCGGCCGATTTAGGTGCTCATGAATTCTCAATTTGGGAATCAACACCGGAAAACGGTCGTGCAAAAGTTTCCGAGTCTTCAAGAAATAAAATTAGGAAATTTTATAAAAAAATAAACGGTAAAAGCAGTTTTTCCAAAACGAATAAAAAACCCAGAGTTTTTTCAAATACCGTATTTGAATCGGATACTTTCGGATTTCTTGCAGGCAGAAGATGGCTTCATATCGGAATTGAAGGAGATGTAAGACCTGACCCGTATATCGATTTGTCGTACGGGTGTGCCAAATGCGAACCATTGGAAAAAATATGGAAAAGGATTAGAAGAGACCCTATTTTTAGACACAAAAGGAAAAACCATCCGCTTCAAAATAAAACTTATTCAAAACGGGCTTTGGACAGTTCTAAACGGTTTTAAACTGTAATAAACGGTTTTAAAATAGTTCCGGACAATTTTAAAACGAACAATTTTAAAAGACAATTTTAAATTTTAAAACGAACAATTTTTTAATATTCTAAATGTGAAATGTGATTTTGTTCAAACGGTAAAACTATATATTATTTAAATTCATTATAATTATATAGTTATTTTTTATATTAAACAAAAAATTGATTTTAGTTGGTTTTGTATGAAAAAGATTTATTGTGAAATGTGCGGCGGATCCGACCTTGTTAAAATCGAAGGTTTGTTTGTGTGCCAAAATTGCGGCTGCCGATATTCTCCGGAAGAAGCAAAAAAACTCTATATCGAAGGTACCGTCTCAGTTGAAGGAAAAGTAAAAATAGACCCGTCCGATACTGTTGACAAGCTTATGAAATCCGCAAAAATATCTTACGATTCCCGATATTTTGACCAAGCGCTGAGTTTTTATGATCGTGTTTTGGAATTGGATCCGCACAACGACGAAGCCGTTTTTTATAAAGGTCTTTGCGTTTTGAGAAGTACAAATCTGTTCGATATATACGATTCAAAAGTCAAAAAATATTTCGAACTTTCAATTCGCTATTTTTATGATAAAGAACCTAATAAGGAAGAAGCTAAAAAACGTTTAATTGTGATGGGAAACGAAATTTTAAAAATAACAGAAGAAATACACAATTCCGGAGAACGATTTTATTCAAGAAACTCAACATCCCGGTCAAACGTTTTAACCGTTCAAAAAATATTATTTTTTGTGCGGACACAAGTTTTTTTGTAAAAAATCTTTTGGAACGGGACAATTTGTGTTACGAATTCGACACGCCTCTTCCGTCAATTTATACAAGAGCTTGCAACAACACCATAATATGTTGCGAAGATATATGCCGCGAACGAACTTATAAGGAATTCAATAAAAAACATTCGAAGAACGGAGGGCCAAAATATATTGTCAAATATGAACGCCCGACACCTGCAACTCTAAACTTTTACGGAAATCTCAGACACGCTTGCATTCGTTCTTTAAATTTTTTAAACCAAAAAAAGCAGCAGAATTTTGAAAAAGCAAAATTCAAAGCAAAATGAAATTAAAAAAATGAAATTTAAAAATGAAATTAAAAGTTTTTTCTTTATATTTTTATTTATTTTTATTTTTTATTTATTTTTACTTATTTTTATTTCATTATTTTATTTCATTA
>JAAYST010000102.1 GCA_012518265.1 Candidatus Methanofrustulum fimipullorum
AAACTAATCGTCAAAAACGAAACAGATGATGAAACTAATCGTCAAAAACGAAACAGATGATGAAACTAATCGTCAAAAACGAAACAGATGATGAGAGTAATCATCAAAAAAGCAATCTTCAAAATACGAAAATGCACGAAATTGCCACTCACAATTTTTCTATTGTGATTTTTCCATAAGCATATTTTCCTATATTCAATAAAATTCGAATTTATGAATTTTGCTTTTATTTTTTATTCTATTTTTTTTACTTTATATCTTTTATTTTATATTTTTCATCTATATTTTTATTTTTTGTTTTTTCATTTTTTGTTATTTGATTTTAAATATTTTTACAAATCCTTTCATCATTCCTGTAAACATATCTCTTATGCTTTCATCGATTAAAAGCATTAAAAATCCGTATAAAAGTCCTCCGACTGTAAATACTGAAATTAAAATCGGAATGCTTTGTCCGATTCCTATGTATTTTTTAAAGAGGATTAAAAAAATAACCATAACGATTGATGCAAAAACCATTTTTAGCGTTGAAATTGTCGGAATTTTAACGTTTATATATTTTTTAAGAATTAAAAATGTAATTATCGAGCTTACCGAAATTGCTGCAAGAGTTGCAAGAGCTGCTCCTTCCGGCCCCCATTTTTTTATAAATAAAAGATTTAATATTACATTTAATAAAATTCCGGTTGCAATTGCGAAAAAGGACTCTTTAGGTTTGCTTATTGCATTTAGACAAACGCCTCCTAAATACATAAAAACGGTTACAATTTGTACTGCGGTCAAAATTTGAAGTGTTAAAACGCCTTTTGTATACACTCCCCCGTAAAATAACGAAATAAAATCGTATCCTAAAACTAAAAAGCTGAAAAAAATCGGAATTGCCAACAAAAGAGAAAATTTTAATCCTTCATCAAGCGCATTTTCAATTTTTTCATTTTCTTTATTTTCGTTCCATGCGCTGAATTTCGGATACAAAACGGCTTTTGCGGAAATTGCAAAAAGTCCGGCAAGCATTGAAAACTGATATACGATTCTATATATTGCTGCCGTTTCTTCACCCGATATCGCACCTAAAAAAACAACGTCCATATTTTGATGAATTAAAAACGAACTCATAACCAAAAATATCCAAAGCGAAAACGAAAAAATTCTTTTTACATGATTTAAATCAATTTTTTTTAGTTTCAACTTAATATATTTTTGAGTCAAAATCGCAGTCGCAATCATTCCGAAAATAAAACCGCCGTTAAGTCCGAATAAATAATATCCCAAATAAACGAACACAATTTGGAAAACAGACCGCAAAGCCGTATTCAAAAAAAGTCCGATTTGATATACGTTTACGTTTCCCTGCCCGTAATTTGCATATATTCGACTGCTGTATAAAAAGTCGGAAACAAGAGCAACAACGAGCCACATGTGAAGTCCCGATAAAATAATATCGGAATTCGGAAACAGAATATAAATTATTAAAATACTTAACAATTCAAAAATTAAATATACAAATCTTACAAAAAGAGATGCGCTATAATATTCGTCCTTTTCTTTTCCTTCACTCATTATTTTTACAGACGCTTCACCGATTCCGCTTTCTGAAAAAAGAATGAATAATGTATATAATGAAAAAAGTAAGTAGTAATATCCGACAGTCTCGGGCGGAGCTTTTCTTGCAAAATATATCGTTGCTAAAAAACCAACCGCAGTAAGCCCGAATTGTGACAAAATAGAAATAATTGTCTGATTTTTTATCTGCTTTTCCAAGCTGTCCGATTTATCCAATTCATTTCACTCTCTTTTTAAAAAGATAATTTTTTTCGATATTATTTTACAATATTATTTTACAATATTGTTTTACGTATTTAACCCGTGATTATTTATATAGGTTTGTTCATTTTTTATCGTTTATGAGGCTTGATATATATTTAGTTGAGCTCGGTTTTGTAAAATCAAGAGGCCGTGCAAAAGACGCAATAGAAAAAGGAAACGTTTCCGTAAACGGCACAGTCTGTACAAAACCTTCAAAAAACGTAGATACATCCGATGTAATTGAAATTGCGGAAGGACAGGACAAACCGAAAGGATATTTCAAATTAGAATATATATGTGAAAAATATCCGCTATTTAAGTCCGACTCTTTCGTTTTAGATTTAGGATCAAGTGCAGGCGGTTATGTTTCTTATGTTTTGGAGATTTTGAACAATTCCGGTCATGTGACCGGAATTGAATTTTCAAAAGACTTTCGTTCAGAACTTGGAAAACTCTCTTTTGAAAACGAAAATTTCGATATAATATTTGACGATGTTTTCACAATCGATTTATCTAATTTGAGTTTCTCGCCGTACGATACAATTTTAAACGACATGACACTTGAACCGAAAGACTCGATATCGGCTCTAATAAGAATTTCACCCGTTTTAAAACCGGGAGGACATTTCTTACAAGTAATAAAAACGAATCGGCCCTTAGTTCCGAAATCATTAATTTCAATGCTGAACGAGGCCGATTTGCAAGTAGAAGATGTAATTGAAACACCTTTCGGAAAAAAAGAATTATATATCGTCGGGAAAAAATTGGAAAAAGTTTAACTTTTTCCAATTTTTCTTTCGTTTTTGCTCTTTTTCTTTTCCTATTTTTTCTTTTTCTCTCTTTTCCTTTTATTTATTAAATAAATCCCTGCATCCGTTTTTTGTTTAGGTGCGGCGCATTTCAAGATTTTCCGATGCCTCGTTTTTTTTTAATATTTATGAAAACCCGGGTTTGGTTTTATTCCTTTTTTTTGTTTTCGCATTGACAAATATTTTTTCAGATACCCTCAGGCTGAGCAAAATCATAAAATCTATTAAGTTACGCTTTTTATTACTTATTGCTTGTTTATTGACTTTTCAAATGAAAAATAGAAAAATAGGATTTTTTATGTTAAGAAAGAAAAAGAGGATTTTTTATGTTAAACAATATATGCTTTAAAAAAACAAAACATTCAATTTTTTCAAAATATTCAATTTTTTCAATCATTTTTATATTGATTTTGTTTTTATCGTTTTTGACTTTTCCCGCATCAGGAACTGAGAAAAAATCGGACGATTCGTTGTCGATAGGTCTTTCTGTCGGAAAAATTATATTTTTCAACTCCGAAGAAAATAGCGACATATTTGCCTCATCTTCAAAAAATGTAACAGTTTCAAATACGGGTCATTTACCGGTAGATATTCATTTTTATATTTTGAAAAACGAATCATCCAGCCATTATTCTTTGTCATTTTTTAATTTAAGTGAGGAATTTGTTCATTTGGGGCCGGGGGAATCATTTAATTTAAAATTGAATTTAAATCCCCCGGAAACTTATAAAAAGAAAGATTTAATCGAAATTTATAAATCAGACGATTTTTCCGATTTAAAACTTCATATTCTTTACAAAACGAGTAATTTATCGAATATGTCTGCCGGATTTCGTGTACCGATAATCATTGATGTTTCCGGCCTCGAATCTTCAGTTGAAGAACCGGAATATTCTTCAGAATATTCCGGTTCATTCGTTAAAATCGTAAAAGATGAAACAGAAAACGTATCAAAAGAATACAACGAAACTTCCGATATTTATGATTATGATACAGATGACAGTTTTTTAAAAGACAAAAACGGAAAAGATTCTATAAAATCTGAAGCTTCGACTTTTGAATCGATTATGAATTATTTAAAATCATATCCGCTTTATTCCGTTTTGATTACACTTTTAATTTCAGTTTTATTAATAGCAGCGGCAATTTTGGGATATGTGCTTTATAACAAATACAAATCCGACAGTAAATGATTTTTATATTTTATATTTTTTACATTTTATTTTTTTTTATATTTTATTTTTTACATTTTATTTTTTTATATTTTATTTTTATATTTTTCAGTAGTTTAAAATAAGTCCTGCCGTACATGCAATAAAAATATATCTTGCAAATTTTCCTATAAATGTTAAAATAAAAAAATAAAGGAATTTGTATTTTAAAACGCCTGCCGCAAACACCAACACATCTCCGATAACCGGAACCCATGAAAACAATAAAGCGTATGCGCCGTATTCTTCAAAATAATATTTTGCCTTTTCCATTTTTTTTTCAGACGGGCTAAAATATTTGTACAAAAAGTGATTTACGCCTTTATGTCCGATATAATACGTTGTACACGAACCTAAAAAGTTTCCGGCAGTTGCAATGATTATAATTTCCCAAAACTTTTTCCTTGAAACTTCTATCATTGCTATGACAAACGCTTCGGATGCCATCGGAATTAAAGTAGATGACAAAAAAGATGTAATAAAAAGACTGAAATATCCGTAATCATTTAGAAGATGTAATATAACAGTCCATAAGTTTTCCAAAAACGATATCATTTTAAACACCCGGGCAGTTTGGAAATTTAAATAATAAGTACAAGTGATAAAAACTTTTGTGTTGTTTGTATATATTAAATCTTAAGTTAATTTTATATAATAAAAGAGCCCTTTATGACTACTCAGTTAAATTCGAATAAATTCTAAAAAATTTGAATTTTTAAATTCTATTTTTTGTGCATAAATTTAGGGGGCTGTAGGGTAGCCTGGTCTATCCTGCAAGACTGGGGGTCTTGCGACCTGAGTTCAAATCTCAGCAGTCCCACATTTCACTTTTTTAATTTTTATTTTTCTTTAGGAAAAACCTAATCCATTTTATTCTTTTTTAGGAATACCCTGCTATCGTTTTATTCTTTTTTATGATACGCCCCGCATCCGTTTTTCCTTTCTCGCGCGGCGCATTTCAAGATTTTTCCGCCGCCCCGTTTTTTTAATATTTATGAAAACGAGATTCGCGTTTTCATTCTTTTTAAGATTTTAACGGCTGCTTCGTTTTATTCTTTTCCTTTACGGTTTTAGTGTTGGTGGCCTAATTTTGTTTTTTCGTTTTATTCTTTTTTAGGGAAACCCCGCTACCGTTTTATTCTTTTTTAAGAAAACCCGGCACTCATTTTCATTTTTCTTTGATACTCCCACGCATCCGTTTTTCCTTTCCCGCTCGGCGCCTTTTAAGATTTTTCCGCCGCCCGTTTTTTCAATCATTCATGAAAAACCGGGGTTTCGTTTCATTCTTTTTAAGATTTTAACGGCTGCTTCGTTTTATTCTTTTCCTTTACGGTTTTAGTGTTGGTGGCCTAATTTTGTTTTTCCGTTTTATTCTTTTTAGGAAAAGCCGCGATGCGGCTTTTCCTTTTTAATCGTATTTCATCATTTTTTTATGTTGTATAATCTATCATGTTATCGTTTGTTTTATATTGTTTGTCATCATTTTATTATATTATAAATATTTGATTTAGATTAATTATTTGGAAATATTGTAAAAGACTATTTTATGTTTAATTTGTTGTTTTATATTGTTTAGATATATTTAGGTGTATTAATATGACTGAAATTCCAAGATCTCATCCTCGTTATCAATCTCTTTTAGCCCGTGAACTTATTACTCAAGGCGTTTTAAGCGGAATTACGAGCAAACACGGTTTAATTGCTCAAGGCCGCGGTGAGGCGTTTGACTATTTGATCGGAGAAAAAACTATTGATAGTGCGGCACACGCCGAAACTTGTGCATGCGCGCTTTTGCTTTTGGCTGAAAATCCGGTAATTTCAGTAAACGGAAACGCAGCAGCACTTGTTTCGTCAGGCCTCGTTACTTTAGCAGAAGTTCTCGATGCAAAGCTTGAAGTAAATTTATTTCACAGAACTGACGAGCGCGTAGAGCTAATCACAAAATATTTGGAAGAAGCGGGCGCAAAACATGTTTTGGGACGAACCGCGGAACCTCTTTTAGATCTCGATCACGAAAGAAATCGCGCAGAGCGCGACGGACTTTACTCGGCCGACGTTGTTTTAGTTCTTTTGGAAGACGGAGACCGATGCAATGTTTTAACACAAATGGATAAAATAGTAATTGCCGTAGATTTAAATCCGTTATCGAGAACCTCACAAACGGCGCATGTAAGTATTGTAGACAATATCGTTCGAGTAATTCCGAACATGATTGAAATTGCAAGAGAAATGAAAGGAATGGATGATGAAAAATTGTGGGAATTTGTAGATTCGTTTGACAACGGAATTGCTCTGGCCGACGCAATTGAAGAAATAAAAGTAAATTTAACTGGAGTACAATACGAATTACTTTCAGGAACGGATTTCGATCCGAAAAAAGGACATGAAATTTCCGATGAACAAAAAAGAGCACTGGAAGAAGAAAGAATCCGAAAGAAAAGAGAAGTCTTAATGAAAGGATCCGATTTAATTTTAGAATAAATATTTTAAATTAATTAAAAAAAAGTAAAAAAATAAAAAAGTAAGTAATTTAAAAAGTAATTAAAAAAAGTAATTAAAAAAGTAATTAA
>JAAYST010000021.1 GCA_012518265.1 Candidatus Methanofrustulum fimipullorum
AAACTTGAAAAACCTAAAAAAACAAAAAAAACGGAAAATCAGGGAAAACAATAAACTTGAAAAACCCGAAAAAACAATAAACCAGGAAAATACGGAAAACGATAAATTCGAAAAAACTAATGAAATCGATAAAACAGATAATAAATCTAATAAATCTAATAAAAACGTGTGACGGAAATATAATAAAGCTATTCTGAAAAACTGAATGACAGAAAGCAGATTAAGAAATATTTAAATATGAGATATGTATAGATTATGAAATAATTCGCTAATACGAAATTATTTCAACTATCAGACCTAAATATTAAAAATATGTTTCTTAAACGGTTTTTTGAGATGTTTTTTGGATTTTTATTATTTATTAGTTTTGTCTGAATTTCATTAGTTTTTTGTTTGAATTTTATTAGTTTTAAAGGGGTTTGAAAGGATTATGAAGAGAACTGTAGCCGATTTAAAAATCGGGGAGTCGGGAATAATCGATGAAATATTAGGGGAATCAGAATATGTAAATCGATTATTGGAGATGGGATTTACGAAAGGAACGCCTGTAAAGCTTAATAAGAAAGCGCCGTTTGGGGATCCGTTGGGACTGCAAGTTCGGGACTACGTTTTAGCAATACGAAAATCATCGGCATCGCATATATACATAAAATGAAGACGATGAAGATGGTTTTCTATGGTTTGCGAAGACGAAAAAATGATAAAAACGAAAACGAATGAAAACGTAAAAAGGCGCGAAATAGCGCTTATAGGAAATCCGAATGCAGGAAAAACAACGTTGTTCAACAGATTGACCGAATCTCATCAAAGAGTCGGAAACTGGCCAGGTGTGACTGTTGAAAAAAAGACGGGGTATTGTCCGTTTACTCAAAAAGAAATAAAACTTGAGATTACGGATTTGCCCGGGATTTATTCAATTGAACCCAGGTCGGTTGAAGAAAAAATCGCATACAATCACCTTGTAAACGAAACTCCCGATTTGGTAGTCAATATAGTTGATGCGACAAATTTAGAAAGAAATCTTTATTTGACGCTTCAGCTAAAAGCACTTAATATACCGATAATCGTTGCGTTGAACATTATGGACGAGGTGGAAAAAAACGGTGACAAAATAGACGTTCAAAAGCTTTCCGAAATGCTCGGAATGAAAGTTGTTCCGATTTCAGCTGCAACCGGAAGCGACTATTTGTCAAAAATAAAAAGGCGATTTAAAAAAGATGTAGAAGACGGCGGAATCGGAGATTTAACGAATGAAATAATAAAAGAAACATGCAACGAGAGCAGCTGTGAAAACTGTTGTGAAAACTACAATGAAAACTGTTGTGAAAACTACAGTAAAAATTCTAGTGAAAGTTGCTGTTGTCCTGCTACAGAAATTAAGAATGAGAGTGAAGAAATTACAGTAACTACCGACATGACGCCTCATGAAATGTACGGTTTGATTGAAAAAGTTACGAAACGATGTATAATAAAAGGTGAAAACAAAAACTTAAAAAGGTCTTATAAAATTGACAAATTGCTTACAAACAAATGGCTCGGAATTCCGATATTTTTGTTGATAATGTTTTTAGTATTCCAAATTTCATTTGGAAGTTTCGGATCCGCATTTACAGAAATTATTGAGACATTTATGGGAGAAACACTGCCCGGATACGTTGAAATATGGTTTTCAAAAGCAAATGCGCCTGAATGGATGTTATCACTCGTAAATGACGGAATTTTAGCCGGTGTCGGTGCTGTTTTGTCGTTTTTGCCTCAAATTGTATTGCTGTTTATATTCCTAACAATAATGGAAGACACCGGATACATGGCAAGAGCTGCATTTATAATGGACAGATTGTTTGAAGCTGTCGGTCTTTCCGGAAAAAGTTTCATCCCGATGCTAATGGGTTTTGGATGTACGGTCCCTGCCGTGATGGCGGCAAGAACGCTTGAAGACGAAAATGACAGGAAAGTAACTATCATAATAACGCCGTTTATGTCGTGCAGTGCAAAACTTCCGATATATGTGCTTTTTGTCGGAGCGTTTTTTGCTTCGCAAAAAATCGATATATTAGGATATACGATACAAACCGGCGGAATCGTTATGACGGGAATATATGTGCTTGGAGTAATTGTTGCAATATTATCTGCATTGTTACTCAAAAAAACGATATTGAAAGGCGAAAACACACCGTTTATAATGGAACTTCCGCCTTACAGAATACCGAAACTTACATCAACACTTATGCATGTTTGGAAAAAAGTATCAGGATTCATTATACGTGCAGGAACCGTTATATTTGCAATGTCGATTCTTATATGGTTTATCCAGACATACGATTTCAGCTTAACGATTGTAGAAGACAGCGCAACGAGCATACTTGGCACAATTGGACACGCAATTGCACCCGTATTTGAACCGTTGGGATTTGGAAACTGGAGAGCTACAGTCTCACTTTTAACCGGATTCGTTGCAAAAGAAGCAGTTGTTGCAACAATAGAGATACTCTATACGCCAGCCGATTTTGAAGCAATGTTCACACCGCTTACGGCACTTTCGTTTATGGTATTTACCCTACTTTACCTTCCGTGCCTTGCGTCACTTGCAACAATGAAACAGGAACTCAACAGTTGGAAATGGATACTGTTTTCACTCGTATATCAAACAAGTGTTGCATACATTGCAGCATTTCTTGTATACAGATTCGGATTGTTGCTCGGATATACTTGAAAAAAGGCAGCGATAAAGAATATAAAAAAACAAATATAAACAAATATAAACAAATATGTGAGAACATGGAACCGATACAAATTATTACATACATAATCGTATACGGATTAATTATATTGGCCGCTTTGTATTTTGCATCAAGATTATATAATATTTTTATAAAAAAAGAATACGGATGCAGTTCGTGTGAAAATTGTAACGGTTGCGGTCAAATGATAAATCTTGAAAACAGCGAAACGATAAATCTTGAAAAAAACGAAAAATCTTGAAAAGGATAAAAAAAATAAAATCAATCACGTTGAACGATTGTCCTTCGGGACACGCTCAAAACATATAAAAAAAGTAAAAGAAAAACGAATAAAACCAAAAAACTCCAAACAAAACGAACAAAAACCAAAAAAAGAAAAGATATTCTCTGCAATTGCCGAGATATCATCTGAAAAAAAGTACCGACCGAATTTTTTCGGTCGGTACACCCCTCTATTTTCGTTTTTAAAAAATAACTGCTTTTATGACTAACGTGTTTAGTATTTAGTTTCGTTTTTGTGATTTAAATAATAAAAATCGTAATAAAACGATATTTATTTCAGCAGTATTACAAAAAATATTGTAATGAGTTATAATATTACAATGTATTATATTAATTTTATGTTGATTTTATACTAATCTATGCTGATTTCGTGATGAATTTAAGCCCACGGATCTTCATCTGCCGGCTTTCTGACACCTGCAACTATTGCAGAGTAATCCCAAATGTACCAAACATCTCCTTTTTGTCGAACGGCAATTTTACGAGGACTGTCGGCTCCTGCATTTTTTACAAAAATGTTTGCAATTCCGGGTTGTTCGTACATTTTGTTTCTTTCCAAATCAACTACATAAGGTTCGTTCGGCGTATAGTTGTTTTCCGGTTTTGCACCGAGGAAATATGAACGAATTAAATATGATTTGTCCGAAAATCGATCTCTTAAAAAAGATATTTGATGATTGCTTACAGGCTGCTTAGGATTGTGAATTATATTAAGCATGTTGATTCCTCTTTCTTTGTCTTCAATAAAGTTTTGAAGAGCAATGAAAAGAAGAGCTGCGGCCGTTTCCGGTTTTTTATTCATTTGTTCTGCCATTTTACGAAACGTTTCTTCGTCTCTTGCAAACGGGCCGAGTGTTACTTTCATGAAAATACCTCAATTATTTATAAAGAGTATCAATTCGTTCAATTGTTGTAATAAAAAACAATTGTATAAAATTAATACAATATTATGATATGTAATAATATATTAAAATATTTCGAAAGATAAACGGATATTTGAGAAATATTTGTTAATTTTATTGTTTTTTTATTGCTTTTTTTTATTTATTGTTTTTTATTTATTGTTATTTATTTATTGTTATTTATTTATTGTTTATTATTTATTATTTTTTATTTATTGATTTTTATTTGTTGATTTTTATTTATTATTCATTTGCCATTCTTTTAACCAGTTCGATACCGGCTTCTTTTGCATCGTTTATTTTAGATACGTCGGGTCCGCCGCCGAGTGCCAAATCGGGCTTTCCGCCCCCTCCGCCTCCTACGATTTTGGACATTTCCCGTACCAAATCGCCGGCTTTAATTCCTCTTTCAATTGCCAATTTTCCGCATGATGCGACTATTTTTACGCCGTTGTCTTCTCCTAAGAGAATTGAAACGGAATTTTCATATTTCAAACATTCGACTGCCATTTTTCTCAGTTCGTCCGCAGAGTATTTACCGACATCGGTTATAATTTTTATGCCGTTTACTACTTCGCCGCTTTCTATCATTTGATCGATTTTTAATTCCGCCAAAATGTCTTTAAGATGACTGTTTTCCTTGTTGAGTTCTTTCCATTCTCTAAAAAAGCGGTCAACTGTTTCAGGAAGCTTTTCTTTTGTAACACTTAAAATATCGGAAGATTCCGCCAACAAACGTTCCGTGTGCTGAACTGCACGAATTGCAGCATCACCCGCTGCATATTCAAATCTGACAACACCGTCTTGAATTCTCTCGCAGCCGAGGATTTTTATCATTCCGACATCGCCTGTGTAGCTACAGTGAGTGCCCCCGCAAGCTTCAATATCGGTTCCCACTTTAACGATTCTCAAATCGGAATCTTTCGGAACTCCGCCTTGGTAGAGTTCAAAACCGTAAGTTTGCTCAGCCGTTGTTCTATCAAGCACTTCAAAACCCAACTTTTTGTTAGACATTACGATTTTGTTTGCAATAAGTTCGATTTCATTGAGTTCTTCTTGAGTTACGTGTTTAAAATGAGATACGTCAAGGCGTGCTCTTTCTTCAGTTTTTTGAGCACCTGCTTGCCAAATATGGTTTCCTAAAACGCGTTTTGCGGCGTCGTTTATTATGTGAGTTGCAGTATGATGTCTCGTTAACGCATCTCTTCTTGCTTTATTTACGACTCCGGAAACCAAATCGCCTTTATTTATAGGAACACCGTATTTTTCGGAATCTACTTCGTGTACGATTACTCCGTTGTGAATTTGAACGTCAGAGACGTTATAAGTATAATTTCCTATTGTCAAGGTTCCGTGATCTGCTTCTTGTCCTCCGCTTTCCGGATAGAAAAATGTGGAATCCAAAACAACCAAATTGTCAAATACATCGAGTACGACCGCTTCAAAATCCATTCTTTCAGGCTCTGCATAATACATTTTTTTAGTTGCGGGCAGATGGAGAATTTTATCTTCATATTTGAAACCTTCCGTTTCTTTTTCTTCGGCCTCGCTGTGCATTTCGGCAACAAGAGAATAGAAATTGTCGGGAAGATCGACAGCAACACCCGCTTTTTCCGCAATGTCTTTTGTAATTTCCGGAGTAATTCCGTGACTGTCATAAAGTTCCAACAATTCTTCTTGGGGAATCGGGCCTTTGCCTGCGTATTTTTTAGCGGACCTTTCAACAATGCGTGCGCCTTTTTCCATCGTTTTTCCGTACTTATCTTCTTCCGATGCCAATATCTCTTCAATCGTATGGAAATTTTCGGCAAATTCGGGATATTCGGGCATATTTTTAATATGAAGCGCAACCAATTCGGATAAAGGAACGTTTACATTCAAATCGTTTAAAAGACGAAGCGTTCTTCTTAAAACGAGTCGGGCCAAGTATCCTGCTTTTACGTTTGAAGGAATAATTCCGTCACCAAGCATAAACGTAAGACAACGTGTGTGATCGGCAATTGCATAAATCTTTTCCATCGGCTCCATTATTTTTGTAAGCTCATCTACGTCTTTTCCTATGCTTTCTGCAACTTGTTTTCTTAGTGCGTAAATATTCGCAGATCCGCTTACATCCATTAAACCTGAAAACTTTGCATTTTGTGCAAAAATTTCACGATATTCCGGGTCTGAAATATGGTGGTCGATTCCTGCAATATTTGTAAGTTCTTCAATTATTGACGGAAAAATCGCATCGTATATCGTGGGAGTACCTTGGGACGCCCAAACGAATCTTTCAAGACCGTAGCCTGTGTCGACTATATACGTTTCCATTTTATCGTAGAGTTTTCCGTTTACGTTAACGGAGCCTGTTTTAGTCTCTTTTAAATTCATGAAAACGAGTGTTGCAAGTTCGAGTCCGCCGACCATAACTTCAACGGAAGCGCCGGCATTTCCGCCACCGGCCCAAGGGTTTTGAATATAAGTTACATCCTTCTCATCAACACCGAGACTTTTTAAAAGCTCGTCACACAAACGAACAGTTTCGTCTTTCCAATAGTATTCCCGTTTGGAATTATTAAACACATGGTGTGCCATCATTTCAAAAGTCGTCAAATGGCGACCGGTTCGTCCGACGGAATCCAAATCGTTTAAACGAATACAAGGCTGCGAAATCGTAAGAGGATTTGCAGGAGGTGCTACTCTTCCGGATGTCACATAAGGCTGAAAATCAGCAATGGACGCAATTGTCAAATATATATCGTCGCGCCATCTTGCTGCAACCGGATATCTATGTACCGGGGTGTGGCCTCTTTGTTCAAAGAAATCCAAATAGTAAGAACGCATTTCCGGAACTGTGAATTCCCGGTCGAATTTGGGACTTCCGATAAATGTGTAAGGATCACACGGCGCATCGCCGCACGTAGTTCTGTCGGGGTCTTTCGTCAGAAATATATTTCCGCACTCCGAGCATGTTTTTTTAATATAGCCGTTTTCATCAAAATAAGATATATTATATTCATCTTCAAGCATTACAAACACCGTAATTTTATTTTGTATTTATTTTCTGTAAAAAGAAACAGTTCTGCCTCTGATATCTACAATAACGGAATCGGTCCGCTCAGCCAACAACGCAGCCGCTTCTTTAATGTCGTCCGATTCTTCCGCATTTTTCAAAATGCGCACCTTAACAAGTTTTTTCTCTTTAATTTGTTTTTTAAGCTCTTCAATTAAACTTTCTGTAATACCGCTTTTCCCGACATTTATAATCGGATCCAAATCGGCGGATAATTTTTTAAGTTCTATAAGCTTTTTCTTATCAGTTAACTCGGTCATAAATATTAACCCTTTTATATGCTGAATGAAAGTAATAAAGTAATAAAGTAATAAAGTAATAAAGTAATTTAAAGTAATAAAGTAAAAATAAAAATTATATTAAATTATATTGTATTTATATTGTATTATATTATCAGTATTTATTTGATTATATTTGTATATTAGATTTATATTATATGGGTTCCTTAAATAACGTACTTCAGTTTTCCGGTTTTTTAAAAATATTTTCTCATAAATTGTATACTATATGCAATACAGTTTTAAAAATGTTCGGATTGAAAAACTGAAAAATTATAAATCATTCGGAAAGTCAAAATATAAATTAAGAATTAAGAAACTCAAAATATAAATTAATATGATTGTAATTTAAGCTTACGGTGATTCATATGGATTGTGATACTTCTTCAGAATATTGCGGGGAATATATACGCAACAGTGATATATTCATACGATTTGGGGAGCCGTATCCTGCATTTCAATGTGTATCGTGCAAAGGAGATTTTTTGGAATTTGATTTTTCAAATAATCGAATAAAGATTCGAGTAACCGGACCTGAAATTACCGATTTTGTAAAATCTGAAAACGAACAATTTATTAAAGCCGGAATAGGAATTCGTATTTATTTAAAAATTCCAGGATTTTCCGATGATGTTTTGCAAAATATCGAAAGTATTATAGAGAAAAAAATCGGGGATTTAATTTCGGAAATAAAAGGAGTATCGCATGAAAATTTGCGAGACGAAATAGTAATAAAGATTAGAAAGGCGGAAGTTGAAAACGGACTTTCTTTTGAAAAAATCGGATATTGCTTAAGTAAACTGATTTTAAGAGATTACCAATACGTCGATTTCGTATACACGGAAATAATAACCGACCAAATTTCAGTAAATAAAGAATTGGAAATTGTAAAGCGGATATATGAAAAAAGAGATAAAGCCGCAAAAATGCTTCGTGATGAAAACGTTTCAAAATTTTATTTGTGTAAAATGTGCCAAAACGCAACGCCGGAACATGTATGTATTATTACGCCGGATCGGCCGTCCGTTTGCGGAACGATTCATTGGCAGGAAGCACAGGCGTTTGAAACTGTTGACCCTTTCGGTTCGATTTCAGGGTTTGAAAAAGGAGAAATTCTAAATGAAAAATCGGGGGAATATAGCGGAATCAATGAAACTATGAAAACAGAAACGAAAGGCAAAATTAAAAAGCTTTCCCTTTATTCGCTTTATGAAAATCCGCACACGACAGGTGCTTCGGTAAATATTATTGCATTTGCAATACCGGAATTAAACGGATTCGGAATAATTGACAGACAAACTGATTTTCCGACAGTAAACGGACTTACGTTTGAAAATTTAAAAGCTTCAGTTTCAGGCGGAATACAAATTCCGGGATTTATGGGAATCGGTGAGCCTTATTTGTATTCCCCGAACTTCTTTAAAAAAGAAGGAGGATGGAGAAACGTCGTTTGGATTTCATCAAAACTTAAAGAAAAAGTAATCGATAAAACGGAAAATCGGGAAATTGCGGAAATCATAAAAACAATCCCTACAGAAAACGATGTTGCAGATATATATGAATTAAAAAAATATTACAAATTTGATGAAAGGGAAATTAAAGAAATCTATACGGAAAAACCGGAAAATATGAAAAAAATGAAAATAGAATTTTTAAGTATTCCGATTATCGAAAATTATGAAAATGAAAGCAAAAAACAAAATATTAGAAAAATAAAAATTCCGAATGTGAAAATTACAATAAAAAAATGATAAAAAATAAAAAAATGATAAAAAATAAAAAAATGAGAAAAAAGAGAAAAAAAGAAAAATGAAAAAAGATGAAATGAAAATGAAAAAAAGAGATGAATTAAAAAAAATGAATGAAAAATCCATAAAGAAACGAAAAAGAGGAGCGGTATATGAAAAAACAGATTACGCTTGAATATATCGAGAAGTTGTTATCGGAGTCGGGGTCGGAAATTACTGACGAAATTATATTTGGGGATGTCGTTTTTGATAAAAACGATATATCAAGTGACAAATATCCTAAAGCGGTTGAATTTTTAGGAAAAGAAACGTATGAAGCCGCTCGAAAATTCGCTGAAATTGCAATTTCTTTAGGCTATGTTCCGGATTCCGATTTAATAGATTTTATTTACCCCGACAAACGTAAAAAAACATGCGGCGTTTTGAAAGTTAACGAACTTATACCGCAAGTATATAAAAGACAGGAAATAAAATATCAAAACAAAATCCAAGAAGTCGTATTGGGGGCTACGAAAGCGGATGGCGGGACAAGAAAAAATAAAATTGTGCTTGGCGGAGAAAAAAATGTTTCATATTTCCCGGGCGATGTTTCGTTTAACGGAAATTATGTATCTCTTGACGTTTTTGATATGCCGATAAGTCTTGCAAGAGCCGTTCGTGAAAGATACGAGGACGTTTTGGAAGATCCGGCGGAGTGGGCAAAAAAGGCCGTAAAAGAGTATAATGCAGATATGGTTACGCTTCATTTGATTTCAACAGATCCTTCAATAAAAGATACGTCTGCAAGAGAGGCTTCAAAAACGGTTGAAAACGTTTTGCAGGCGGTAGATGTTCCGATTATAATTGGCGGGTCTGGAAATCCAGAAAAAGACCCTGAAGTTTTGGAAAAAGCGGCGGAAGCGGCGGAAGGAGAAAGGGTTCTTTTGGCGTCTGCGAATTTGAATATGGATTTTCAAAGAATCGGAAAAGCGGCTGTCAAATACGGTCACGCCGTTCTTTCTTGGACTCAAATGGATATAAATTCACAAAAGGAATTGAACAGAAAACTGATACGTTTGTGCAATTTAAATCCTGATTCTTTAGTAATGGATCCGACAACGGCCGCTCTTGGATACGGTCTTGACTATGCGTATTCGAATATGGAGAGAATCAGACTTTCCGGACTATCAGGCGACCTCGAACTTGCATTTCCGCTTTCTTCCGGAACCACAAACGCATGGGGCGCACGCGAAGCCTGGATGAAAGAATCCCCAAACCCACAAGATTCCGATTGGGGAATGAGAGAATACAGAGGACCGTTATGGGAAGCGGTAACGGGATTAACACTTGCTCAAGCAGGAAACGACTTATTCATGATGATGCATCCGACTGCTGTGGCACTTTTAAAATCGATTACGAAAGCATTAGGAGGAAAATGAAATGAAAGCGACAAGTCCTCTCGATATTTATCCGTATCTGCCTGAAAATTCCGAAGAACTTTTCGACCATACGCGAATGTCTCTTGCGCTTCAGCTTATTAATCGTACAATTTCGTTAAAAAGCATAAAAGATAAACTCGTAGAAATTGATCCAACCGAAAAATCGTATAAAGCACTTGAAAAATTGTTAGCACCCGCAATCATAGAAGTTTTAATAGGGGTAGGAGAAAACCAAGTAACAATAGGCGGAGACGACGTATTGTTCAGACACAACAAAACGTTTTATAATAAAACGCCGATTGCAATTTCGATTTCCGATTTGATGTCGAAAGAAGATATGGAAAAAAAAGTTGAAGAAATCGTATCTTTTGAAAAGTTTTACATCGGAAAAACGATGAAAATAGAAATGATTTCCATATTTTGTGAATCAAACGACCCGGATACATTTGAAAAAGCAACAAAAATAGTAAACGAAACCCTTGAAAAAAGCAAAAGAGATCTGCCTCTTGTTTTGTATTCTTACAATCCAAAAGCAATAAGAAAAGCCTTGGAAATTGTAGGCTGCAAAAAACCGCTAATTTACGGTGCAAATACAGAAAATTGGAGAGAAATGGCAGCTCTCGCACTTGAATTTGAAGTCCCTGTTACAGTTTGCGGAAACGGAGATCTTGATTTGTTGCAATCGCTTGCTGTTACTTTTGAGTTTAACGGGATTTCCGATATAGTACTTGACCCCGGATTTGAAAATACAAAAGAAGGATTTAAAAATACATTTCAAAATTACGTATCACTTAGAATTTCAGGAATTAACGGCGATACAAATATAAATTATCCGACCGTATTTTTCGGAAAAATAAATAATTCAAAACAAACAAATAAAACAGAACAAATAAAGCAAACAAATCAAACAGAACAAAAAAACAATTTAAAACAAACAAACGATTCTGAAAAATTATTTTCGGAAATTCCTGAATTTTTGTTACCTGACGAAAACGATATTAAGAATTCTATGTTTGAAACGGTACTCTCGTCTGTCATGACTGTTCGTTATGCCGATTTATTGATTTTGAATTACTCTTATCCTCATGAGATATTGCCGCTTATTCATTTAGCCGACACTATGTATACGGACCCGAGAGTTCCGGCTTCAGTTACTCCCGGTTTGTACGAAGTAGGAAATCCTGATGACGAGTCACCCGTTTTATTTACTACGAATTTCGCACTCACATTTCACACAGTAGAAAGCGACCTTTCTTCACAAAACATCGATTGTTACTTAATTGCGGTAAACACAGGCGGACTCGGAGTTGAAGCGGCCGCCGCCGGCGGACAACTTACGGCTGAAACTGTTAAAAAAGAATTTGAAAATGCAAACTTCGACATTTCAAAAACAAAATACAAAACAATAATTATCCCGGGGCTTGCCGCAAGAATCCAAGGAGAACTTGAAATATTGTTAAATGTAAAAGTTTTGGTCGGACCTACAGATTCAGGAAAGCTTCCGCTGTGGCTTGAAACAAATTTTAACAAAAAATGATAAAAAATAAAAATATTTATGAAAAAAATACAATATGTTTATATACAACAGTGAATATCGTATTAATTGCAGTCATCATATCATCATAAGATGACTGATATTAACTAATAAAGGAGAAAAGTAATGAAAAAAAATACCAAGTAAGTTAATTCCCATACTGGTTATTTTGACTCTAGTGTTTAGTTCAACTATAATGGTAAGTACTGCTGAACAAAACACAGACGAGACAGAAGGACGCTGTTTGTCAGAATTAAAATTAGATTTTGATATTATGAGCGTTAATGCAGAAAATATGTCAATATGGGAAAGAGCAAAAATTGCAGAGACTTTAAGACTTGCGATTGAAAAAGAAACGAGAAAAGATATTGAAAACAGTCATAGAATGACAGAAGAATCTTATGAAATAGCACCATGTGCCTCACAACCTGTATATCTGGGTGCAAATACTTCATTTAATGCGGCGGATTATAGAAATAGTGGAACAAGTAAGTGGGGAATCTCTAAAAAAGTAGTGAACTCTTCAGCAGCCACATATAATAATACGGTCCAAACATTTGCTTTTACATACCCAGGTGTTGGTGGCTGTAGTGCATGGGCATATGTAGGTCAAAAATTTCATATAATTGGCCAGGGATCTCAAACAGCAAACATTAGAATGGTTGGATCATACAATGGTACTACTGAAGCTCTGGGGGGTGGAACAGGTAACACTAAAATAACCTTAGTTGTAAAAGACCTAACTACAGGAACAGCATATACAGAAGAGATATATGATGAGACAGTAAGTGCTTTAGGTGTTAAGCAAGTAAAAAGAACATTTAATTCCGGAAAAAGTGTTATGTTACAAGCGGGGCATGAATATGTAGCGTATATACTGTTAGAAGGTTCAGGAGCAGCTGTTACACTAGGAGAAGGTGGATCTGATTTTGGACCATGGGATTATGGACCTTATGACCCGCCGAACGAAGGAGCAAGATATTCAAGAATTTATATAGATTTTTGAAAATTTATGACTGAAATAAAACATTGGCAATAAAAATTAATTCTTTTATTGACAATTTTTTAGACGAATAAACTTTATTACTTTTAAATTAATTTTTTAATTACTTAAATTTAATAATAAAATATCGGACAGTTGTATTCATGAAACCATTTCAAAAAAAATATAATTATTTATATCCGCCTATAATATTTGTCATTCTATCATTGTTTGCACAAATATTCGGGTATTTTAATCCGGAATTTTTGAATTCTTACATTAACTTATTTATACAAGGAACTCTTGTGTGGTTTTTAGCTCCTTTTACATTTTTGACTGTTATTTATAAATTAGACAAGTTTGAAAGCATAAAACTAAAGAAAGTTAAAAAAGACATTTTAACAGTTTTAAAATTTACATTAATTATAGTTGTTTTAACTGTTTTGATTTTTATAATTATAAAATATATTTCAAAAGATAATTACAGTCCGGGATATTTGGAACAAATCGCATACAGCGACCCGTTGAATTTCGTACTCGGATTAATTGCTCTTTTTTGGGTTTTGGCGGGTGCGGTTGCCGTTAAATTGACCGTATTCATTTTAACATATAAAGATACAAAATATTCAGATTTGAATAAAAACAGATATTGGATTTCGTGGGGAATTTCGGCCGCCGTATTTGCGCTTCTTAATTTGCAATACTTTAATTATAATTTGATTAATTGTATTTTGTTAATCGGAATTCCTACAATAATTTACGGCTTTTTGTGGAAAGTTGAAAATAAACCTGAATTATTGTGGGCGGTAAATCTTTTACACGATTTCATACTCGTATTTTTAATAAAATTTTTAGTCTAAAAACATCTTTTTACTAAAAACTTTTTACAGAACATTTTCCGTTTTTTAAGCTTTTGTTTTTTAAGCTTTTGTTTTTTAATCGTTTTTTATAAAAAATATATTTAAAGGCGAAAATCGCCTTTAAATATTATAATTAAAAAGCTTAAAACTTAAAAAACTAAAAAGCTTTAGCTTTTTATTTCTTTTCGGTTAGAGAAGTTTCGGAACGGGAAGTCCGTTTTCTTCACGGATTCTAATTGTATCCAAGCTTTTCTCTTTTTTGCCGTTTGACAATTTTTCAAGTAACGGAATACCGCCTTTTCCTTCCAGGTCGGCCGGTTGGGTTTCAAGTTTTCCGTCGGCAATCATTTTGTCAATGAATTCTTTTCCTCTTTTGGTTCTTATAATAACTGTGCTCCAGCCGTCAGGAGATCCTACTGAACCGGTTGAGAAATCTGCCAATTCCGATGTGTAATCGGTACAAACGTGGCATGATTTTTGCTCAAATATGTGCGTTTCTTTGAGCGGAACGGTAATCGGTTCGCTTCCGTCTTTTTTATAGACCCAAAGTTTTCCTTTTCCTATATCTGTTTTTAAAACGTCGTCCATTGAAACGTTTGCGTATTCTTCAATCAAAATTTTCATTGACTGATAGTTGAAGTTTTCCATGCAGAAAATTCCGATAATAAGACCGACTTTATCGCCTACGTGACGGAATCCCAACGGGTATTTAATTGCTTTTCTAAGCGCAACCAATTGGCATGGTGTTCCGACAAATCCGACTTTTTCAAGACCGTGTTCTCTTACCGCACTTTTTAATAATGCAACGTTCGGGCTTATGGAATATTTAGTTCCTCTTGCTTTTAAAATATCTTCTTTTGTTATTGCAACAACAGGAGAAGGGTTGTGTTTATCGGGCGCGGACGCAACAATACTTCCGTCCAAAATTCCGTTTTCAATTCCGTAAATAAAAGCGGCAGATACAATTCCTCCGTCCTGAGATCTGCTTCTTACATCTGCATCTGTTGCTCTTGCTGTTATGATTTCCATATAATTACCAAGCGATTTTGACATAATTTCCACCCTCATTCAATATTGAAAACAGTTGATGAAACCGATATTCTTGGACATTGGAATGTGCAAATTCCGCAGTTTATACAAAGATCCATATCGAAATTCGGTTTTCCGTCGTACATTTTAATCGCTCTTGTTTGACATGCGGCCGCACAAGTTCCGCAGCCCATGCACAAGCTTTGGCTGATTACACGTCTTGCCAAATCAAGTCCGTTTGTATCCATGAACTCTTCCGCAAATACGGCATACGGCAACATATAGTCTGTGTCGCCTTCGAGTGCTGCAAATATGAAATTAAGAATTCCTTCAATTGCAGGAGCACAACCGGGCAAAGCAAAGTCTACTTTTATAACTTTACCGATCGGCAAGAAAGCCGTGTGTGTCGGTTGCGGGTCTTGTCCACCGCGGCTGAAACTGTTAATTCCGCCTGTTGCGGCACAAGATCCGAAAGCAACAACGATATTTGATTTTTCACGAACTTCTTTTAAAAGAGCCATTGAATGTTCATCATCGATACATACACTTCCTTCAACAAGAGCAATATCGACATTATCGGGATATACTCTTTCGATAGAAATTTTTTCATCCGTTTCAGTAACTACTGTTTTTTCATCAGCAAGTGTTATGCTGTATACTAAATCGATTGCCTCTAAAATTTCGGGCAATTTTTCATATGAGTCCGCAAGCGAGATTAAACATCCCGTACATGCGCTCAAATGTACATGTGCTACTCTTACCACATTATCACCTAACCAAATTTTCCAAACTTACTTGTAACAGTACTAAAAATTAAACAGGTTTAAAGTTCATCCAATATCATTTCAATTGCAGGATTAATTGACTTTTTTACAACGTCCGACAACTCGACACAAATATCGGGAGCAGGCATATTTTCAAACTGACAGCCTATTACAACGACTTCAACACCGAAATTGTCATAAACGTCACGAAGCATTCCGGCAAGCGGCATATCGTGTGCGTCCATGTGATATTTTGAAATATTCGGCAAGTCTTCAACTGTCAATCTTTTAAGTGTTCCCGGTTTTAATCCGTAGTCGATAATATCGGCAATAATAATTTTTTTAACTGCGGAAGTCTCGTCAATAAGAGAAATTATAAAGTAAGATGCGGCAGTTCCTGCATCGATTATGTCAATGCCTTCAGACCTGAGTTTCGGTTCGCTTTCTTTAATTTTATTCATTTCAGCCACAACGGCCGGACCGAACCCGTCATCTCCTAACAAAATATTTCCGCAACCCAAAATTAATATTTCTTTATCTAAATAATCCGCCATAATTTCCCTACAATTTATTAAAATGCCATTTATTAAAATAATGTTTATAAAAATGATATTATTAGATTTACCTGAAGTACTTCTCACTTACAACGTTACTTTCTTCATCCTTTACAATCATGTGCGTTGCACAGGATACACAAGGATCGTATCCTCTAACTACGTGTTCCGCAAATTTGTAGTGATTTCCTACAGTTGCGTGTCCGATTACAGGTATATTCCAAGTCGTTGCAACGATTGAATTGTAATATTTTATTTTACCTTTCGGATCAATAACTACAGAGTGTGTATTGTGACCTCTTGGAGATTCGTTCATACCTACTCCGACTTTTTCTCCGTCGCCTACAATCGGTTCTTCGGAACGCGGTTTACCGTTAAGGTTCAAAATTTCCAAAAGTTCCAAAACGCGATCAATTGTTACAATGATTTCCAATGCACGTGCTTTGTGGTTTGCAATCATTCCTCTTTCATTAAATCCTGAAAAACGTGTCATTCTGGCACGCGGACCTACTTCCATTAAAGATCCTTTGACTTTCGGAATTAAAGTACAGGCTCCTTTTGCATATTCTTTGGGATATTCATCGTAAGGTGAAGTTTCAGTAACATCCGCCATATTCAACTGGGTTCTGTCACCGTAAGTCGGGTGTGTTGCAAGCAAGGGGAAGTCGTGGTATCCCAGATTTTCCGGAATAGGTGTTCCGTCTGCGAATTTCCCTTTGTCGTACAAACCGACCATATAATCTACATGTACTTCTGCCAACTTTTTATATTCAACTGCTCTGGCTGCAAGTTTGTTTCTTGCTTCTTTTGTTATGTTTTTGGCCATTCCTCCAATAACTACGTTCGGCGGGTGAATTGCTTCTCCTCCTATTGTATCTACGAAGAACTGACCGATTTTTCTCATTTCCTGAATTCTTTTAACGGCTTCACCCATATCATTTGCCGGAATATAATCCGATGAAATTAAAAATTGATGGATAGGGTGTGAGTGCATTCTGTTTCCGAGACTTGTAAGTTCTCTTAAAATCAAACCGTCTTCTGTCGGTGTAATATTACATGCATCTTCAATTGCTTCTACTGAAGAAACAGAGTGAGCTGTCGGACATACACCGCAAAATCTTGATACTGCAATAGGTGCGAATTCGGCTGCTTTTCCAATGAGGAAACGTTCGAATCCGCGCACAGGCGTTACACTTTGGTAATATCCTTGTTCGACAATACCATCGTCGTCAACCAAAAGATTAAGGTTTGTGTGACCTTCATGTCTTGTTGTTGGTTTTATCTCTACTATTTTACTCATTCAATCACCTGAAAAATGTAGTCATATTGCAAATTAAGTAAAACTCCTTTTCCATTACTTTTGATTTTTTTACAATATGAAAAAATCGTTTTTATTCTGTCTTTAAAATCAATAATTTGTACAGAAAACTTCAAAACGTAATTTAAAAAACTTCAATTATTAAACCATATTATTTGAAGCCGCTTTGAAGCTAGTTAACTCTCAACTTCGGGTTATAAAAAGCTTTTGGTACTAAAAAAACAGGAAAAGATGAAATTAACAAGAAAACAACCGAAAAATAACACGAACAGTAAATAAAGTAATAAGAAACCGGAAAAATCAAAAAAGTGTTAAAAAATATTGAAAAAAAGAATAAAATTATCAAAAAAAAATACACAACATATATATAATAAGACGATATGTCGAATTTTGTTCGTTTCAAATTTGAAGTGTTTAAAACACTTCAAATTCTCAGGATTATAATACAGTCCGTTTGTTTACAAACCGTTCCGTCCGTTTATTTATGAACGGTATGTTCGGTTACAAACCGTTCCGTCCGTTTACGAACCTGCCTGTTCGGTTACGAACCCGCTCTGCTCCGATATTTTAGCCAAGGCGTCTGTTGTACTCCATAAAAAGGCATCTTTGCCCATATAAGAGATTACGCCTCCTTTTTCCAAGTAATCGGATACTTGATGCTGAACTCCTGTAAAATATAATTTTATATTTTTCTTTTTGGCGTTTTTACAAAATTCCAGTAGCGTATGCGTTCCGGTAAAATCTATTGCAGATACACCTCTCATGGAAAGAATAAGAACATCGGCATCTTTTAAAGCGTAATCCAAGCGTTCTCTGACACTTCCCGCACTTCCGAAAAATAACGAACCTACAATGTATGCTACACGCACTCTTTCATATGAGTCGTGAAACTGCATATTGTCTCTTTTAAGTCTTTCTGGATCAATTTTACTAATCGTAACTTCGGCTGTTCCGGAAACTTTTATCGTAAACATAAGCGAACAGAAGGCTATACCGACCAATATGGCAATCGTCAGGTCGAATACAATCGTAGCAACCAAAGTAATAAGGAATTCAAGACAGGCAACCTTCATTCCGCTTTTGAATAAGTATTTTATTGTGACCCATTCGTTCATTCTCCATGCCGTAACCATAAGAACTCCCGCTAAAGCGGCCATAGGTATTTGAGACATAAAAGGGGCAAGCAGAAACATAGAAAGCAAAAGCCCTAATGAATGGAATATTGAAGTAAGTCTCGTCTGCTGACCCGCTTTTACCGCAACGCTCGTTCTTGCGATAGCGGCTGTTGCCGGAATTCCTCCGAAAAACGGAATAATAATATTTCCTATACCTTGTGCAACCAACTCTCTGTCGGCATCCATATGCTCGCCCTTCATTCTTCCTGCAGAAACCCCGCACAAAAGAGATTCAACCATACACAAAGCCGCAATTGAAAATGCAGGAGTAATCACACCTGTAAGAGTTGAAATGTCGATATCGCCCAAAAACAATCTGTTTTCAGGCAAAAGAGTACTCGGAATAGTTCCGACCAAAGGAATATCCCATTTAAATATAAAACTGTTTAAAAGGGTAACGATTAAAATAGCAGCAAGCGAAGAAGGAAAAACCTGTTGCCACCTTTTGGGCCAAAGAATCATTATAAAAATAACAATAAGTCCTGTCAAAATCGTTAAAACAGAAGGTGCAAAACCGATAGTAAAATATGAAAGCAATTTTTGAATGGCAGTTTCGCCAACGGAAACAGTCCCAAAGAAATTATCTATTTGACCCAAAGCAATAATCACGGCTATACCGGAAGTAAAACCGGTTATAACAGAAGTAGGTATTACTGAAACAACCCTTCCGACTTTAAATATACCCGCTATAACCAACAAAATTCCTGCCAGAAGAGTAGCTAAAAAAACACCCTGTAAACCAAATCTTGCAGCAATTGTAACCAATATAACGGACATTGCCCCGGTAGGACCTGAAATTTGATAAGATGAACCGGACAACAAACCGATTACAATACCGGCAATAATTGCTGTAATAAGACCCGCCGCCGCATCGGCGCCGGAACTGACTCCGAAAGCAAGAGCCAAAGGCAAAGCAACTGCAGCAACAGTAACGCCTGCCATAAGATCTTTCGAAAGTTTTGCCCGATCGTATTCTCTAAATTCCCGCTTCAAATCACTATAATATTTTTTAATCACAGAACCACTCACTTTTTAAAAAAAATCACGTCTTTATATAAAATAAATAAATAAATAAACATATTTATATGCACATATATACAATAAATATATAAAAATAAATATATGAATGTAAATATATAAAATAGATATATATTATGCGAAATATACCAAACCGCTTTGGGTAGGATAAAGAGCGCAAGCATAAATATATTTTACGTTTTTCATATAAAAAACATGCCGGTTTTATATGGAAAAAAAAACATGCTGAACGTGAAAAGCATGTTTAATTTTAAAAATAGAATGTTTTACAACAATATGTTAAACATATATAAATGTGAGTGAAATGAAAAAAAAATGTAATTTAACATATTGTTGAAGATAGAGATATTGTATTTATTATAGACAAGTAAAACGTATAGGGTTAGCCGATTAGCCGAATCTTCCGCTAACGTAATCTAAAGTTTCTTTATTATCCGGGTTCTTAAAGATTTTTTCTGTCGGTCCGAACTCTAACATTTTCCCTAAGTAGAAAAACGCCGTCATGTCTGAAATTCTTACCGCTTGTTGCATATTGTGAGTTACAACTACGATAGTATAATCTTTTTTAAGTTCCATTATAAGTTTTTCTATTTGGTTTGTAGAAATCGGATCCAAAGCACTACAAGGTTCATCGAACAAAATAATGTCAGGTTTTACGGCCAATGTTCTTGCTATACAAAGTCTTTGTTGCTGACCGCCGCTTAAACTCATTGCATTTGTTTTTAAACGGTCTTCTACTTCATCCCAAAGAGCACTTGCCCTTAAAGAATCTTCAACAATTCCCGGCAATTGACTTTTAGGAACACCGTGAATTTTTGGACCATATGCAATATTGTCATATATAGACATCGGAAACGGGTTTGCCTTTTGAAAAACCATTCCGACCTTTTTCCTCAGTTGAGCAACATTTACAGATTTGTCATAAATATCCGTATCATTGATCGTTATGGAACCTTCAACTCTACAGTTTGGAATAGTATCGTTCATTCTGTTAATGCAACGCAAAAATGTGGATTTACCGCATCCGGAAGGACCAATTAAAGCAGTTACACTTTTATGAGGAATTAACATTTCAATATCATATAGTGCTTGGTTGGAACCGTACCACAAATTTAAGTTCTTAACATCTATATTAGTCATTAAAAGACAGAGCTCCTTGAATTTAAATCGATTATAGTGATCTATATATTTTTATTTATTTATTTTTATTTTTTAATTTATTTTTAAACATTTTTATATTAATCGCATTATTTGTAATTATTTACGTATTATGCTCCGATTTTCATTTTCTTTCTTTGTCTTTGTCTTATAAATATAGCTATTAAATTAAGAGACAAAACGAGAATCAAAAGAACGAGAGCCGTTCCGTATTGTATCGGTTCCAACTTTTCCATATTGGTTCCTGATGTTGCCAAAACGTACAAATGGTACGGAAGTGCCATAAATTGTGAAAGGGGGCTGTCCGGAAGTACGGGGTGGAAATATGCCACACCGGTTAACAATATCGGTGCGGTTTCACCTGCAACACGACCTATTCCGAGGATAATTCCCGTCATAATACCGGGAGCTGCTATCGGAAGAACAACTCTTATTATAGTTTCTACTTTTGTAACACCTAATGCAAGTGAGCCGTCTTTCAATTCTTTAGGAACAACTTCCAATGCTTCTTGAGTTGATCGAATAACAACCGGCAAAACAAGCAATCCCAAAGTTAAAGCGGAAGCAATAAGTGACGGGCCGAAATTTAAGTACTTAACGAAAAGTGCAAGACCGAAAAGACCGAAAACGACAGAAGGTGTTCCGGCAAGGTTACTTATAGCCATTTCAATTAACCATTTCAATTTGCCGGGCCTTGAATATTCAGTCAAATAAATTGCTGTAAGAACTCCGGTAGGAATTGAAAAAAGCATTGCGCCTACTATCAAATAAAATGAACCAATAATAGCAGGGAACACACCGCCTTCAGTCATTCTGTTTTTAGGACTTTCAAATATAAATTCAAGTGAAAGAGCACTATATCCGTTTATGAAAATATAACCGAGTATAACGACAATAAACAAAAGAACCAACAGAATAGAAACTCTCAAGAAGAAAAATGCTATTTTTTGATTCCTGTCTGCTGCTGTAGTGACATTTTTCATATAATCATCTCAAATTTATCATCATTGATCCATTAATCTGAATCTTCTTTTCACATAGTCTGCAACCATGTTTATTAAAAAAGTCAAAATAAACAATACGATACCTACTGCAAATAATGCGTGGTAGTGGTCACTTCCTTGCGGCACTTCTCCCATTTCAAGAGCAATCGTTGCCGTCATAGTTCTGACAGGCTGAATTATTCCTTCAGGAAACCCGGGGATTATTGCCATATTTCCTGTAACCATCATTACGGTCATGGTTTCGCCTATTGCACGACCCATGCCGAGCATAATGGATGCGGTAATTCCCGAAAGTGCGGCAGGCATAACTACTTTGTATATTGTTTGCCATTTCGTGGATCCTAAAGCCAAAGCACCGTCTTTTAACGACTTCGGAACCGAGCTTATTGCATCCTCCGATATCGATATGACTGTCGGAAGAGCCATAACTCCCAAAATTATCGCTCCGGTAAGTGCGGTTTGACCTGTTGCAAGTCCGAACAAGTCCTGAATGAGCGGAACCATTACGACAAGACCGAAGAAACCGAATACTACAGACGGAATTCCTGCCAAAATCTCAACTACCGATTTTAAAAAGAATGCAGAACCTGGTGACGCAATTTCAGAAATATATATAGCTGATGCAAGACCTATCGGAATTGCAACACACATTGAACCGAAAGTCACAAGGAGTGTTCCTAAAATTAAAGGTATTAGTCCGAAACGCGGATTTGAAGACGTCGGATACCAATATTCACCGGAAAAAAACTCTAAAAACGGGTATTTCTCAAAAAAGACAAATCCTTCTCTAAATAAAAATAAACAGAGAAGAAAAAGAGAAAATACGACTATTAAAGAAACTGCACTTAGAGTTACTCCGGTCCCTTTTTCAACTCTTTCACTTAACACATTATCAGATCCTATAATATATGTTATAGTCAAACAAAATTATCGTAAAACAAAAATTATTGAATCAACCGATTAAATCGGTTGTTCAAATAATCGGTTGTTTAAATAATCAGTTGTTCGGGAAATAACCTACTTCTGTAATTATTTCTTTTCCTTCAGAACTCAATACAAAGTTGATGAAGTTGTCGACTGCTTGGTTTTGTTTGTTTGAATCGGTGTAGAAGAAAAGTTCTCTTGCAAGCGGGTATTTTTGAGCCAATATGTTTGATTCTTTGGGTTCAACCGCATTACCGTTTCCTTCTTTGTCAAGTGCAAGTCCTTTTGTGGTGTCGTCAAGGTATGCAAAGCCGATGTATCCGATTGCACCTTTGTTTCTCTGAACTTCTTTGACGATTCCGCCTGTTGTAGCCTGTGCAAGTGCGTCGGGTCTGTAGTCTCCGCCTTCCAATATTTCTTCTTTGAAGTATTCGTATGTACCGGAGCTGCTGTCTCTTGTCATTACAGCGATAGTTCTGTCTTCTCCGCCTACATCTTTCCAGTTGCTGATTTTACCGCTGTAAATTGCGTTTAATTGTTCGTATGTGAGGGATGAAACAGGGTTTTCCTTGTTTACTATAACTACAATACCGTCCCATGCAATTATGTGTTCTTTAGTGTTTATACCTTTTGCTTTTGCATTTTCGATTTCGGATGATTTAATGCTTCTTGAGGCCATTGCAATATCGGTTGTACCGTCAATTAATGCTGTAATTCCTACACCGGAACCTCCACCTGTTACTGAAACAGTTCTGCCGCTGTATTTTTCCATGTAAGTTTCAGCTTCGGATTGTGCCAAAGGAAGAACAGTATCCGATCCTTTAACAGATACACTTTCAGGAGCGGAAGGGGTGGTAGTATTGTTTGTATTACGGTCATCATCTATACAGCCTGCCGCACCTAATAAAAGAATAGCAGTAAGCCCTATTAAAAATAACATTTTGAATTTGTTTGCGTTAGTCATAATATTTACTCTTCCAAGTATTACTATTTCTATAATTACAATGGACCACCGGGTTGGTTTTACGAAAATATTCAACAGATATTCATTAAATATTTAACAGATATTTATTAGATATTCATTAAAATATTTGACATATATTTGTTAACCTATATTTAGCCGATAAATCCTACGGGTAATAATTGACCCGTCTAAGCTATCTAATCGTTGTTTTTTATATATACCTAATCGATATATTATATATAAATTGAAAAAATATATATAGTGGTATGTATAATATATATTTTTAAAAAGCCTTATACTGATTGCGTTTTACTACAAACAATAAATGCTTTTCGGTTTATTTTATTTAATTTTCTATAAATATTTACTAAGACCTATTAGAGTTTGAAGCAAAATGCTTCCGTTTTTAAGATTTCCTAATTAAGATTTTTTAGATTTCTTAATTTTTTTAGATTTCTTAAAAACGTAAAAAAATAAACAAAACGACAGTAAATAAACAGTAAATAAAACGTAAAAAATAAACTGGATAGGTGAACAGATGTTAAAGGAATTAAATAAACACAAGAAAATCGGGTTTTTAACCGCACTGGTTTTAATATCCGTATTAGTAACGGCAATTCCTGCATATGCCGCAACATGGAATGTTGGTGCAAGCGGAAATTTTGAAAGTATAACGGTTGCTCTTGCATCTACCGATGTAAACGATGGAGATATATTGCTTTTGTCAAGCGGAACCCACTTGTACGAAGCTAACATATCTATCGGAAAGTCGGTAAAAATTCACGGCCAAGGTGCAGAAAATACAATAGTCGATTTAGGAAATAAATCATTCCTTCCCAAAAAAGAAAATATCGAAATTAAAGACATGACTATACATAACGGTGCCTTCGGAGTTAATTCTCAAGGAACTTCGAGCGGGCTCGTTGTTGAAAATTGTGTTTTTACCTCTTTAAACCACAAAGACGGTATTAAACTTGCAAAAGACAACATAATTTTCAGAAACAACACGGTATCCGACATGTCCGATTTTACGACAATTTTAAACGTCACCGGAAATTTTGTAACTATTGAAGACAACACTTTTGAAAACAACTCAGGTGCCGGTACTGCGGCAAGAATTATAGCTCTTGAAAACGCATCGAACCCGAAAGTTGTCGGAAATGTTATAAAAGACAACAACGCCGAAGGAATAAGACTTTGGAAAGCTGAAACATCGAACGGATTAATCAAAAATAACGTTGTTAACGGAAATACGAAAGGAATCCATCTTTATGATACGGGTCCCGGAAACGAAATTTATATGAACGATATTTACGGAAATACGAACGATGTAACATCAAGAGGAACGCTGCCAACCGATATTTCATGGAATTCCGAAGAACAATTCAATTACGTATATGAAGGAACAACATACAGTTCAAATTTCGGGAATTATTGGAGCACATCCAATGAAATCAACGATTTGAATAATGACGGAATCGGAGATTCCCCGGTAGTTGTTATTGATACACTTCAAGACAATTATCCGTTGAAAAATATGTTTGCAACATACACAATAACGGAAGGAAGCGAACCGGAAGTACCTGAAGAACCGGGAGTACCTGAAGAGCCCGAAGTACCTGAGGAACCCGAAGTACCTGAAGAGCCCGAAGTACCTGAGGAACCCGAAGTACCTGAAGAGCCCGAAGTACCTGAAGAGCCCGAAGTGCCTGAAGAACCCGAAGTACCTGAAGAACCAGAAGTGCCTGAAGAACCCGAAGTGCCTGAAGAACCCGAAGTACCTGAAGAGCCCGAAGAACCCGGAGAATACAACACGTCAGGAGAAATTTCTCTTAATGCTACAATTATGCCCGCAATCGAGGTTACCTTCTCAACATCGAATATCGACTTTGGAAGAATAAGACCCGGAAGAGAAAGTGCACCTTACGGAGTTGACATTATAAATCACGGAACAGAAGATGTTGTAATTACAGCAGAAGTTACTGAAGATTCCGATGATATTTTCAAAACCGGACTTTGGATCGATGAAAATATTTGGTCTTCTTACTCTAAAAATATAGGAGCGGAACAGACTGAGACTTCATACTTCGTATTGAAAGTTCCGAGGGATTACTCCGGCGTTTCAAACCCGACAGGAAATATAATAATGTGGGTGGACACGGCATAATAAGTACGCCGATTGTGTAAAACCGGAAAAGCGTAATAAAAATAAGAAAAATAAAAAAAAGAAATAAAAATCATATGAAATTATAAAAATTATAAATATAAAAGGAGGTGATTATTAATTTACTTTTATTTTTTTTAGTTTTTATTTGAAATTTTCATTAGAATTGTTATTGTTAAATTTATAAAAATCACAAAGCTTTTTCAAAGTACAAATATCGCATTTGGGGGATCTTGCGGAACATATTTCTCTTCCGTGTTTTATAAACAGATAATTTATGTCTTTCCAATGTTCTTCGGAAAAAAGGTTCATTAAATCTATTTCAATCAATCCGGCATCATTTTTGTCGGTAAATCCAAAGCGTTTTGAAAGTCTTGCAACGTGCGTATCAACTGCAATTCCTTCCACGTGTCCGAAACCTTGATTTAAAACGATATTGGCCGTTTTTCTTCCGACTCCGGAAAGAGTTAACAAGTCTTCCATTGAGCACGGCACAACACCTCCGTAAAACTCGCAAAGCATTTCTGATGTTTTAATTATGTTTTTGGATTTCGTTTTGTAAAAGCCGGTAGGTCTTATTATTTGCTCAAGTTCAGCTTGGTCGGCCAAAGCCAAATCGTAAGGTGTGGGATATGTATCAAATAAAACGTCTCTTACGGAATTTACGTTTGCGTCAGTTGTTTGAGCGGAAAGAATAGTCATAATAAGAAGTTCGAAATTATTTCTGAAAGATAAAAAGTTCATATCTTTATCGGAATGAGGATATAATTTGTTCAATTCGTTAATAATTTCCAATGCACGCTTTCGTTTAGAAGCAGGAATTTTCGCCTCGGTTTTTTGATTTTTAAGTGATTGATTTTTATTAGATGATTTTGAATTCATGAACAACACGTTTTAGTTATATTTATTTAACAATCGGAATACAATCATAAAAAAAATTATGAATCATAAAACATTATGAATTATAAAAAAATATGAATCATAAAAAATTATGAATCATGAAAAATTAAAAGGTCACTGCATATCGATAAATAAATTATCTTCAAACGGGATAATGTTTGATGCCGTTTTCCAAGATTTGCGAACAAAATCGGGAAATTCGTTGTGTTCTTTTGCCCAGTCCGATAAAAAACTTTTTGTTTTGGGGTCTGACGGATAACCGCTCCCGAAGTCTACATTCTCTTTAACTTTGATTTCTTCTATAATTTCGTCACGTCTCACTTTGGCAATGATTGATGCTGCTGAAACTGCAATATTTAGTGAATCGGCCCTGTGCTTTGCTGAAAAATTTATTTTGGAAAAATTCTCATTTTCAATTTTTTCGTTTAAGTTTTTTAAATATTCTTGCCGTACTTTAATTGCGAAACGGGATTCATAAACGTCTGCCGCATCCATATATACATAATTAAAATCGCTTGAGATATTTTGAAGCACTTTTGCAAAACACATAACCATTATATCATTCATAGTCATAATTTTTCTAAGTTCGTCAATTTGAGAAGCGCAGACTTCAAGAATAGTATATTCATTTACATATTTTTTTATTTGATACGAAAGTTGTTCCCTTTTTTTCGCAGACAGTTTTTTGGAATCGTCTACTCCCAAAATACGTAGACGCCTTTCCGCATCGTCGTCGATACAAACGCCCGCAACACATAACGGACCTATTACCGGACCTTTGCCTGCTTCATCAATTCCCACTTGCATTAAAACACCGAGATTTATGTATTATATTAATGTTAAGTATTAACTATTAATTCTACTTAATTAAATCTATTTATTTTACAGGATAAAAATAAACAGATTAAAATAGTGCTTTAAATATTAGATTACGTCTATTTATTAAAAATGCAAAAAGCTTAATATAAATATAATTGATTTATACAATCAATGAATTATAGAAAAGGATTGATAATTAATGATTACATGCTCGGCTCCCGGTAAAATTTTTTTATTCGGTGAACACTCCGTAGTCTACGGAAAAGCGGCGATAGCATGTGCAATTGACAAACGGGTAAGTGCAACTCTTGTGCCTTGTTCGTCTGTCAAAATAAAAATTGCGGGCCAATATAAACCTGTTAATCCTAAAAAAAATCCATATGTTGCAGGTGCAATTTACGAAATGAACAAAATTGCCGAACTGCCGGGATTTTGTATAGATATTAATTCCGAACTTCCGTCCGGGGCGGGTTTGGGTTCTTCCTCCGCTGTAACGGTAGCAACAATAAAGTCTTTAGACGTTTTGGCAGATACGAAATTGTCTTTAAAAGAAATTGCGGAAATGAGCCACAAAATAGAAACGAACGTACAAGGAAAAGCAAGTCCGACCGATACGTTTGTATCTACGTTCGGCGGCTCGGTAAAAATTCCCGAAAAAGTTCATATCGATTTTTTCGATGCGAAAATAGTAATAGGAAACACGGGAAAATTTGCATCAACCACAAATTTAGTTTCAGACGTTTATGAACTTATGTCAAAACATCCGGACTCCGTAAACTGCATAATGGACGCAATGGATCGCGTTTCACGCGATGGAGAAATAGAGATTCAAAAAAAGGATTATAAAAAAATCGGGGAATTAATGAATATAAACCAAGGATTATTGAATTCAATCGGAGTTTCAACAGTTCAACTTGAAAATTTAATATGGGCGGCACGAAACAGCGGTGCATACGGCGCAAAGCTGACGGGAGCAGGCGGTGGAGGTTGCATGATTGCTTTATGTGATGAAAATAATATCCAAAAAGTGGTCAACGCAATAAAAAAAGCCGGAGGAGACCCGTTTGTTTGTAATACGACAAAAGAAGGAGTTCGTGTCGATAAAAACAATGTTAATCCGGAATAAAATAATACGATTTAATCCGGAAAATATAAAACGATATAAATTAAAACGAGATAAATGCGGGAAATATACAGGAAAAATGATTATGTCTTTAGAAAATAATATTACTGTTTTAAAAATCGGCGGCAGTGCTGTTACAGACAAGTCGGACAAATCCGGATTTTTTAAGTCGGACGAGATGAAAAGAATTGCAAAAGAAATTGCAATGTCTGAAGATTCTCTTAAAAACGGATTAATAATCGTACACGGAGCCGGTTCTTACGGTCATACTCATGCAAAAGAATACGGATTGGATAAAGCATTTGATGCCGAAGGAATTATGATAACTCACGACTCCGTTAGAAAATTAAATGAATTTATCGTAAGCGAGCTCAGAAATGAAGGAATAAAAGCAATCCCGCTCAATCCTTTTGCATTTTCGGTGTGTTCCGACGGAAGGCTTACAGAGATGTTTACTAACCAAATTAAATTGATGGTAAAACACGGACTGGTGCCCGTTCTTCACGGTGATGTATGTATGGATGAAAAGCGGGGAATTTGCATTTTATCAGGAGATCAGTCGCTTCCGTATATAGCCGCCGTTTCCGGTGCAAAAAATGTAGGCTTGAGTTCTGCAACCGACGGGGTTTTGGACGGTCATGGAAAAGTAATTAAAGAAATAAATTCTGAAAATTTTGAATATTACAAACAATTTATAGGCGGATCTGCAGGAACCGATGTTACGGGCGGAATGCTCGGAAAAGTTAAAGAAATGCTTATGCTTGCAGAAGATTATAAAATTGAATCGTGCATATTTAATGCAAATACTCCGGGAAATATTCAAAAATATTTAAGCGGGGAAGAATTGGGAACAAAAATATCATACAAATGATAATGTGCAAATAGCATGCATAACATGCAAATGATAAGAATATATTAAAATTACTAATTTATGTGAAAATTTATTTATAAGGAGATTGGCATTATGGATGATGAAACATCTATACGAAAAATTGAACATTTAAAGCTTTGTGCAAATGAAAATGTAGAATCATTGTATGTAAGTGCTGGTTTTGACGACATAATGCTTGTCCACCGCGCACTTCCGGAAATGGATATGGATGAAATTGATATGTCGTTTCATCTTTTCAGAAAGAAATTGTCTTTTCCGTTTATGATTGCGTCAATGACGGGAGGACATGCGGATACGACACCTATAAATGCCGCTTTGGCTGAAGCTGCCGAAGAGATGAGAATAGGAATCGGTGTTGGAAGCCAAAGAGCTGCAATTGACGATAAAAAACAAATAGAATCGTTTAGAACCGTTCGAGATAAAGCGCCGTCCACTCTTGTTTATGCAAACATAGGTGCTGCACAGTTAAGAGAGTACGGAATAGCAAAAGTGGAAGAGGCTGTCGAAATGATTGATGCCGACGCATTGGCGATTCATTTAAACTTTTTACAGGAAGCAATACAGCCGGAGGGAGATGTGGACGCAACCGGTTGTCTTGATATGATTCGAGAGATTTCGAACAGTTTGAAAGTGCCTGTTTTTGCAAAAGAAACCGGTGCGGGAATTTCAAGAGAAGATGCTCTGGCTCTTGTAAAAGCAGGCGTTAGCGCAATCGATGTTGGTGGAGTTGGCGGAACCAGTTGGGCAGGTGTCGAAGTTTACAGAGCCGAACAAAGCGGAGACGAAATGAGAGAACATTTAGGAAAGTTGTTCTGGGATTACGGAATTCCGACCGCTGCGAGTATAGTTGAGTGTAAAGTGTCGGTTCCAGTAATTGCAACAGGCGGAATCAGAAACGGACTCGATGTTGCAAAATCAATTGCATTGGGAGCATCTGTTGCAAGTGCTGCTCTGCCTTTTGTAAAACCTGCGTTTGAAGGAAAAGACAGCGTAATTAAAGAATTGAATATCGTAAAAAGAGAATTGCAAACAGCTATGTTTCTATCGGGCTGTGAAACGATTGAGGAGTTGGCAAACGCTCCGATCGTTATTACGGGAAAAACTATGGAATTTTTATCTCAGAGAGGATATAATTTAAAAGACTACTCTGTGAAAGATATGTTATAAATTTTAACAATTATAATTAAAAATGGTTTAAAAAATCAATGTTTAGAATCAATGTTTTAAATAGAATTTTAAAAACAATGGAGAAATGATATGGAAGAGATAGGAATTATTGCCGTTGGCGGCTATAATGAAATGGGCCGTAATATGACGGCTGTCGTATATAAAGAAGATATTGTAATATTAGATATGGGATTGCGTTTGGATCGTGTTCAAATTCACGAAGATGCCGATATTGACAGAATGCATTCACTCGAATTAATAGAAATGGGTGCAATTCCGGATGACACTATAATGAGAGACATAAACGGGACGGTTCGAGCAATAGTATGTACTCACGGGCATTTGGACCACATAGGTGCAATTCCGAAACTTGCACACAGATACAAAGCACCGATTATATCTACACCGTATACAACCGCTTTGATTCGTCAACAAATAATGGACGAAAAAAAGTTTAAAGTGGCAAATCAACTGATTTCACTTGAAGGCGGCGGAATTTTCGATATTACGGACGAAATCCAAGTGGAATTTATACCGATTCCGCACAGCATAGTAGATTGTGTAATTGCCGTAATTCATACACCGGTCGGATCTGTAATGTACGCTTGCGACTTTAAACTCGACAGAACGCCGACACTCGGAGAGTCGCCCGACTTTGAAGATTTGAAAAGGCTTGGAAGAGAAGGGATTTTGACTTTGATTACCGAGACTACAAACTGCGAACGCTCAGGAAAAACTCCGTCTGAAACGATAGCAAAAGATTTGTTAAGAGACGTTTTGCTCGGAACGGAAGAATCGAATGCAGGTATGATCGTAACAACTTTTGCTTCTCACATTGCGCGCTTGAATGCCATTATCGAAATTTCCGAAGAAATGGGAAGAATTCCTGTATTTATGGGTCGTTCCATGGAAAAATACTTAAAAGCCGCAGCTGAACTAGGACATATAAACTTGCCGGATTTCGTTGAAATTTACGGAAACAGAAAAGAGATTAACAGAGCATTTAAAAAGATAATGGATGGAGGAAAAGAAAAGTATTTGCCTGTTGTAACCGGACATCAAGGAGAACCCGGGTCAACTCTTGTCAGAATTGCAAACGGCGAGACGCCGTATGTAGTAGAAAAAGGAGACCGTGTTATATTTTCGGCAAACGTAATTCCGAGTCCCATGCCGCAAGCAAACAGATACGCTCTTGAAACAAAACTGAGAATGAAAGGTGCGCGCTTATATACGGACGTACACGTATCAGGACATGCTTACAGAGAAGACCACTGGGAGCTTTTAAGAATGGTAAATCCAAAGCACGTAATCCCTGCACACGGTGATTTGAAAATGCATAGCGCATACATAGAAATGGCGGAAGATGCAGGATACGTTTTAGGCGAAACGATACATTTGATGAGAAACGGTGAAATTATATACCTTGATAACGAAAACTGAGAGATAAAATGGTTACGGTTATAGACGAGATAATGAAATTTGAAAAACCGATAAACGACAGAATAAGTGAAGTATTTCCTGAAAAAGAGCCGAAAGGCCTTTATGAAGCATCGGTTCATACGATTACGGGCGGCGGAAAACGCCTCCGACCCGCAATACTATTAATTGCAACGGAAGCTGTGGGCGGATATTGGGAAAATGCACTTAACGCGGCAGTCTCAATTGAACTTATGCATACGTTTACACTTGTCCACGACGATATAATAGACAACGACGAAGTAAGGAGAGGTCGTCCTGCCGTTCATACTATATGGGGAGAAGCAGGTGCAATTATTGCGGGAGACACCATGTATTCCAAATCTGTAGAAATAATGGCAGACTGTCCGACGGAACCTGAAATTGCCTTAAAAGCGACTAAAATTTTAACCAAAACTTGTGTTGAAGTTTGCGAAGGTCAATGGATGGATATTGATTTTGAAACAAGAGAAGACGTTTCAAGCGAAGAGTACATAGAAATGATTAAAAAGAAAACTTCCGTTTTATTTGGAGCTTCTGCTCAAATCGGTGCTCTTATGGGAGGAGCTGACGAAAAAACCGCAAATGCGCTTTATAATTTCGGACTTTTAACCGGATTGGGTTTCCAAATAAACGATGATGTTTTAGACCTTGTAACTCCTTCGGAAAAGCTTGGAAAAAAACAGGGAAGCGACATTGCCAAAGGGAAAAGAACACTTTTAATGATCGATGCTCTCAAAAAAGGTGTAAAACCGAAAGCGTTCGGAAAAGGCGTATTGACTCAAGAAGAGATTGACGAAACTATAGTAGAGTTAACAAAGTCAGGCTCAATTCAATATGTAAAAGAACTTGCGGAATCATACGTAAATCAAGGAAAAGCCGAATTGGACATACTTCCCGATTCAAAAGCAAAAACAAATCTTTTGAAAATTGCCGACTATATGCTTACAAGAGATTATTAACTTTTTTTATTTTATTGATCTAATTAGTTTCATTTATGCATATAGATTTCATTGATTTGAATTTTTCAAATCAATGAAATTAAATGAAACGAAAAACAAAAAATTCATGAAATATTAAGAAATACAAAACGAACATTTCATGAAACATTAATATATCAGAATAACACTTTTAAGTATAAACAATAACACTTTTTGTGAGTATTTGTTAAAAAAAACGAATACGCAAGCAAATAAATTGTTCGCTTTTTAAAGACTTAGTATAATTTTACGATTAAAAAACAAAAGGTAATTTTATGAAAGAAGCTTTAGTATTAGTAGGTCACGGAAGCCGTCTTCCGTATTCAAAACAACTCATTTCGGATATTGCAGATGAAATCGCTAAAAAAGACAAATATCCGATAGTAACATACGGTATGATGGAATTTAACGAACCGTCAATTAAAGAAGCAATAAAAACGGTTGTAGAACAAGGTGCTAAAAAAATAATCGTTGTTCCCGTGTTTTTGGCAAAAGGAAATCACACAGAAAGAGATATACCGACTATTTTGAGAAAAGAACCGACCGAGTCTGCAAAAAAATTAATGGCTAAAAAAGAAGCCGCTCATGACGAAGAAGGTTGCTGCGGACATGGGCACGGCCACGGCCACGGCCATGGGCATGGGCATGGACACCATCACGACCACAAATCAGATATTATAGATGAATTGCCCGAAGGCGTTGAAATCGTATACAGAGACGTAATCGGTCTTGACCCGAGATTGGTTGATATTGTAATAGACCGTGCCGAAGATTTGTAAAGTCCGATTAAAAATAAAATATAAAAATTATTCGAACTTGTTCGAATAATTTTTCAAAACTTTTTTTATATTTTTTTATTACTTTTCACATTTTCTATTACTTTTCGTATTTTTATTTTAATATTTTTATTACTTTTTATATTTTTCATTTTTCTTCATATATTCTGAATAATTAAAACTCTCATCAATTGAAGATTTATTGTGTGCTTTTGCAAATATAACTCGCCCTTCGGGCTCTATTTTTTTCCAAGTTTTTTTTAAGATTTCAATTTCTTTTTTCTCTGCGTTATTCCCATTTTCAATTTCAGTTTCAATTTCAGTTTCAATTTCTGTTTCAATTTCTGTTTCGGTTTCTGTTTCGGTTTC
>JAAYST010000103.1 GCA_012518265.1 Candidatus Methanofrustulum fimipullorum
ATTTTTATTATTTTATAATCTTTATTATTTTATTCAATCTTAATAAACATCGTTCGGGTCGAATACTTTTTCTTCTTTTACTTCTCCTGTAACCGTTTCATAAAAGCACGATTCATATCCTGTATGGCATGCGCCACCCGTTTGCTCAACTAAAATTAAAACGGCGTCTCTGTCACAATCCACTCTGATTTCTTCAACTTTTTGAACATGTCCCGAAGTTTCTCCCTTTTTCCAGAGTTTTTGTCTGCTTCTGCTCCAAAAGTGTGTATATTTCGTTTCATACGTCAATTTCAAAGATTCTTCATTCATAAAAGCGAACATCAAAACCTTTCCGGTTTTTACATCCTGAATTATTGCAGGAATCAATCCGTTTTTGTCGTATTTGAGACTTTTTAAAATCTTCATATTTTCAAAAGTTCCGTTTTGATTTTCAAAATTTTCATTTTGATTTCCTGAGGTTCCGTTTTGATTTTCAGAAATTTTGTTTTGATTTCCCGAAGTTTCATTTTGATTTTCAATTGTTTCTTGCATAACATTTACCTAATTTTTTATCTATATATATTTTTTTATTTTTAAAATTTAAAACATTTAATATATTTTTTAGACATATTTTAAATTCGTGAAGTACGATCGCTTATATTTCACGACAGGCATTTCAGATATTGACAATGCTACCGGCAATTTCATTAACAACGGTTCTTGTATTGTTCTCTTTGGAAATGACGTTGTCGGAATGTTGTCCTTTGTTAAGTATAATATTAATTGGGGAAGCACTTCAAAGGACAACAAAACCTCTAAGTTTGGAACCAATTCTGTAATACTCTTCGGATCAGGATTCGATTTAAAACCCAACAGTTTTAATTCTAACATACCGATTTTTATTCACATAAGATTTAAAAGTTTACCATTTAAGAGTTTACAGTTTTTTAAATCAGATTTTAAATATGATATTTCAGTATCAAATTTTAATTTATTAGTGTCAAATTTTGATTTATTAATAACGAATATGTTTGATAATTTTGAAGATTTTTCAGCTTCTCTTGATTCACAAATTGAAAATTTCTACAGAAAACATGAATTGTTAAAACGAGATTTTGTAAAACACGAATCGTTAAAACAAGATTCTGTAAAACATGAATCATTAAAACAAGATTCTGTAAAACACGAATCATTAAAACAAGATTTTGTAAAACATGAAATAAACGGCGAAAACGAGAATTATAAAAAACATATATGTTTTTTATTTTATCCCGCATATGAAATTTCTTTATTTTCAGACGCTTATGCTTTTTTTATTAATTTTAAAAATTATATGAATCGTTTAAAAGTAAAATTTCCGAATTTTTTATTCTTTTCAATATTCGTTCTTCATGAAAATATATTAAAAAAAGAAGAGCAACAGGCAATCTGTTGCTCGTCCGATATTTTATTCAAATTTAAAATACAGGATGATTCATATTCGATTACAAGAAGGCTTAGAATTCGTCATATAAAAAATGGAAATCAGCCTTCCGATGTTATTTATTATTCAATTCAAAATGATAAAATCGTAATCGAAAAAACAAAGAGAATTTATTAATATTTTTATTTATTTTTTATTATTTTTTATTTATTTTTTATTAGATTTTTATTATTTTTTATTAGATTTTTTGATTTATTAATTTTTATTATTTTTTCATTTTGTATTATTTTTATGTTTTATAATTTTTATGTTGTATAGTCGGCATTGATTTTTACGTAATCGTAAGTCAAATCGCAGCCCCAGGCGGTTGCATCTTCTTCTCCTGCGGCCAAGTCTACGTGTACGTATACTGTTTTTGCTTTCATAATATTTTTCAGTTTTTCCAAATGTTCGCCCGGCTTTTCAAAAAATTCGGGGCCTTTTCCGGATTTTACAATTTCTACAATATCAATTCCGTCCGAAAATGAAAGGGATATCTCGTTTTGGTCGAAATCGGCACCGGAGTATCCTATTGCACAAACAGCTCTTCCCCAATTCGGGTCCTGTCCGAATATCGCCGATTTGAATAAAGGTGATCTCACAATTGCTTTTGATGCTAAAATTGCATCGTCTTTCGTTTTTGCTCCGGAGACATTTGCTTCTATCATTCTCGTAGCTCCTTCTCCGTCTCTTGCAATTTTTTTTGCAAGATTTTTCAACACGAAATCAAGAGCTCCTCTAAAAACAGTTAAATCCTCTTCATCCAAATCCACTTTCACTTTTGAACAGCCGGTTGAAGTAATTAAACACATATCGTTTGTACTCGTGTCACCGTCGACTACGACCATATTGAAGCTTTCGTTTACTGATTCTTTTAAACATTTGTCAAGCGAAACTGATGAAATAACGGCATCGGTGTAAATGAATGCAAGCATTGTTCCCATATTCGGTTCAATCATTCCCGCACCTTTACAAATTCCACCGATTCTGTATTTTCCGACTTTGGCGTTTACTTCTACCGCACATTCTTTTTCTACCGTGTCCGTTGTCATAATCGATTTCATAACGGTACTGTTTCCTATTTCGTCGCTTCTTAAAGATTCCAAAACGAAATCTATATTATCTCGAATCCAATCTATATCAAGAGGCTTTCCGATTATACCGGTTGATGCAACGGCAACATATTTTTCGTCAATTTCTTTCTTTTCCGCCAAAAGCCTTATCATTTCCTTTGCATCCGAAATTCCGCGCTCACCCGTAAATGCGTTTGCATTTCCGCTGTTTACAATAATCCCGGACAAATATCCGCCGTTTTCCGACAAATTTTTCTCGGTTACAATAACGGGAGCAGCTCTTACTTTGTTTCTCGTAAAAACGCCGGCAGCAGGACCGTCGGCAAGTATTATCCCAAGCCCGTATTTTCCTTTCTTAATTCCAAACGCTCTAACGCCTTCAACGGAACAAATGCCGCCATCAATTTCTTGAATCATATGACCATCCCTTTTTGATTTTGTCTCTCTAATTACTTTTTATTGATTTAACTTTTTATGATTTAATTTTTTATAGATTTAATTTTTAAGATTTACTTTTTACGATTTAACTTTTAATATTTTTTTATATTTATTATAGTTTTTTTATATTTTTCAGGGCATACTCGGTATAAAAAGGCCTTCCGTTTCATCGAGACCAAACATTATATTCATATTTTGTATCGCTTGTCCCGATGCTCCTTTTACAAGGTTGTCTATTGCGGAAATTATGACTGCTCTATTTGCGTCTTTTTGAACATCAACGTATATATCGCAGAAATTTGACCCTCTTACGTTTGCAAGAGAAGGCATTTCCGAAATGACTCTTACAAACGGAGAATTTGCATAAAAGTCATTATATTTTTCAACCAGTTTTTCTGTGGATATTCTTCCTTCTCTTCCATCACTTACTTTGTCATCTAATATTATATGTGCAGTTGTAAGTATTCCTCTCGTTGCGGCAATAATGTGCGGTGTGAAGTATATTTCATTTACTTCCGGTTGGAACCTTTGTATTTCCTGTTTCATTTCGGCAATATGTCTGTGAGCCGTTAAATTATAAGGAATTATATTTTCCGTTAAATTCGGAAAGTGGGATTTGGCGGACGGTTTATTTCCGGCGCCGGAAATTCCGGTTTTCGAATCAAAAATCACCGTTTTAATTACTCCGGCAGCAGCAAGAGGTGCGGCTGCAAGGGATGCTCCCGTCGGAAAACATCCTGGATTTGAAACAAGTCTGCTTTCTTTAATTTTTTTATGAGAATGAAGCTCCGGAATTCCGTAAACGATATCGCATCTCGGGTCTTTATGTTTCATATTGTAAACCTTTTCAAAAACATCAACTGAAAGCCTATAGTCTGCGCTTAAATCAACTATTTTACACTTTCCCAAATTTAACAAATCCGGTACATAATCCATAGCGGTTCCGTGCGGAACCGCCAAGAATACGACATCGCAATTCTTAGCCAAATCTTCAGTTGACGCTTCTGTAAATTTCAAATCGCAAAATCCTTTCAAATGCTCATGGACATCCGATACTTTTTTTCCCGCTTCACTTCTCGATGTAGCATAAACGACTTCCGTTTTCGGATGTGCTGCCAAAAGACGCATTAATTCGCCGCCGGTATATCCGTTGGCGCCAATTATTCCTGCACGAATCATATCTTTCACTTACTTTGCTTTTTATTCTTTTCAAAATCTTTAAATTTTTCTATAAGATTTTTTCCTTCTTTTGTTTTTGCAAATTCTTTAAAGTTTAAAAAAGTTTCATATGTCTCCATATCCAGGATATGTTCCATTTTACAAGCATCCTCGTCCGCAATTTCTTCACAGACGCCCAAAACTTTTAAAAATTCATTTATTGAACTGAATTTCTCCTGTGTCGTTCTTGCAATTTCCTTTCCTCTTTTTGTGAGAGTAACTCCTCCGTACTTTTCATAATTTATAAAACCGTCGTCAGCTAACTTTTTAAACATACCGGTTACACTCGAAGGTCCCACATCTAAAGCGTTAGCCAAGTCTTTGACTTGCGCATAACCTTTCTCCGCTACAATTTTATCGATTTCTTTTAAATAATCTTCTTTACGATCGGTTGGCATATATTTCCCTTTTCCCTTTCTTTTTATAAAATCATTGAAATTATGATTAAAATAAATAATTGATTAAAATATTATTATAGTATTTATTTAATAGTTTAAATATTTATTCTATTAATAGTTTAAATATTTAAACTATTAATTCATACACAAAATTAAAATAACAATAAGTTCAAATTAAAAGCGTTGTTACAAATGATCGGTGATGTTTTAAATATTTTTAATGAACTCAAAAACTCCGATTTCAGAATATTGACCGGTATTGAACTTGGCATGAGAAATCGGGAGTGGGTTCCTGTTCCTGAAATATTACAGTACACAAATATGTCGGTTGAAAAATTAATATACAGGCTCGATTGGCTTAGGCGAAAGAAGCTTGTTGTGAGAACTTATCAACCGTATGAAGGTTACAGAATTTATTTTGAAGGCTATGATGCGCTTGCTTTAAATGCTTATGTCAGGCGCGGAACATTTGATTCTATCGGAGTTGAAATCGGAGTCGGAAAAGAGTCGGTCGTTCTTGAGGTTCAAAAAAAGCCTACTCTTCCGATATCTTCTCCTGAAACTTATATTTTAAAATTGCATAGGGAAGGACAAACGAGTTTTAAGCAAGTAAAAAGGACGCGTGACCACATTTCCGGAAAAGAACACATATCTTGGATTTATGCATCCCGGCTTGCCGCACAACGCGAATTTGAAATAATGAAAGAATTGTGGCCTGAAATTTCAATTCCGAAGCCTATTGATTGTAACAGGCATACAATTGTTATGGAAATCGCAAAAGGAAACGAACTTTATAAATCAAAACTGGAAGAGCCGAATTGGCATTTGGATTTGATATTAAAAGAGATTCAAAAAATTTACTCTCACGGCATAATACATGCGGATTTGAGCGAATATAATATATTCGTATCGGAAGAAGGTATCCAAATAATCGATTGGCCTCAGTATGTTTCGTACTTGCATCCCAATGCGGATGAACTTTTAAAACGAGACGTTTCAAACATTCTTTCATACTTTTCACGTAAATACGGTATAATTAAAGATATAAATGAAGTTTTAAATTTTGTTCGAGGAGAAATAAATAAATAATGCAACCAAATCGACAAGAATCTTTGATTTACGGAATAGACATATTAAAAGGATCTGCTCAGTCCGGAAGCAAACCGCTTTATTCACTTTGTGTTATGAATATCGAAACCGGAGAAATCAAAGAATTTTCCGGTCTTCGATTGTTCAAAATATTGCAGATGGCGGAAAAAGATAATCCGAAAGCAATTGTAGTTGATAACATATTTGAACTTGCACCCGACAAATCAAGACTTATTGAAGTGATGAAACAGTTTCCCGACAATATGCAATTAATTCAGGTTACGGGATCGGACGACTCGTTAAAACAGTCTCTTCCGGAACTTGCAAGAAAGTACGGAATTTCGATGTCTCCCGACAGCTCGGCCGATGAAGCGCGCACTTGTGCTCAGCTGGCCGATATGGGCGTTGGCACAATCGTTTCTCTTTTTGAAGATAAAACAAGGATTAAGGTCAGTCGTGCCCGTTCTCCCGGGAAAGGCGGTTGGAGTCAAAACAGGTACGCAAGAAAAATTCACGGTGCCGTTCGTGAAAAAGCAAGAGAAATCGAGTCCAAGCTCAGTAATTTTTCAAAAGAAACGGGTGTTGAATTTGAATCTAGACACGCAGAAGGTTTTGGCGGTTTTGTGCATGCGGAATTTGTAGTTTACGACAAAAAATCAAATATTCCTGTTCGGTCAGGCACATTTGGTGACAGCCGCGTTTCAGTTTCAAGCGTTGCTCGCGACAAAATCCATTTTATACCGCTTCACAAAAAAAGCCGCGAATTAACTATAGTAGGAATTGATCCCGGGACAACCATCGGAATTGCAATTTTTTCTCTAAACGGAGATCTTTTATTTAAAGGAAGTTTCAGAGGTCTTTCATCGACCGACGCCGTTCGTAAAATTTCTTTATACGGAAAGCCTCTTATTATCGCAAGCGATGTTTATCCTGTTCCGTCAACAGTTGAAAAAATCAAAAGAAGTTTTCAGGCAGTTTCCAAAACGCCTGACCACGAAGTTTCTTCATCAGAAAAAATAGAATTGGCCAGGCCTTATAATTATGTTAACGATCATGAAAGGGACGCCTTGGCTGCCGGGCTTTTGGCTTACAAAAGTTATAAACCTCTTTTTTCCAAAATTGAAAGTAAGACTCCGGCCGGAATCAAACCCGACAATATCAAAGAAAGAGTCGTTCGCGGCGAATCGGTTGAAACGGCGATTGAAAACTTGTCTCGGAAATCCGGTGCTTCTGAAACGGATTCAATTTCTTCAAAGAATGAAGAGGTTGAAAAACTTTTAATTGAAATAAAGAAAATCCATGAGGAGTTGCGCGCAACAAACGACGAATTGTCATATCAAAAACAGCTCTTTTCCGAAAAAGAAAAAGAATTGCTTTTGTCTCAAAAAACGATTAAGTCGCTTGAAAGCCGTATTCATAAAATTCAAACAGACAATTATAACGAGAACAGAAAGCTTAAAGAAATACAAATCAGAGATTTGGAAATTAAGAGTTTGAAAAAAGAGCTGAAAAGCAAAAACCAGGAAATCGATAGCTTAAGAAAGCAAAGGAAAAAAGCAAGGTCCATTAGAAAACGTGAACTCAGAGGCGACGGAATTCCTGTAAAAGTAATAGATTCGTTTACCCGTGAATCAATAAGTGTCGTTTTAAATAAATACGGAATTTCCGAAAACGAAATCGTTTACATTGACGACCCGAGCGGAGGCGGATCCGGCACCGCCGAAGTTTTATCGGAAACAAATATAAGAGGCATAATTGCATCTTCCGTATTATCACATAAAGCGGTTGACGTGTTTTTTGACAAAGGAATTCTCATTTTGGATCCCGATAATTTGAATCTCGAAAAAGACGAAGACTTTGCAATAGTGTCTCCAAGTTTGCTCGAAAAAGAAATAGAGGTCGCGGAAGAACGTCTCAAAACACGAAGACATGAAAAAGACGAAGAAAAACTTCAAAACATGTTGGACGAATACAGAAGCGAAAGAAGGCGCGGCTTAATTTGATTTTTTTTCATTTTTTTGCTACGCCCCTCGCTTCCGTTTTTCCATTTTTTTGCTACGCCCCCTGCTTCCGTCTTTTTTGTTTTCGGCCGCCCATTTTTGGAATTTTTCAGTGACCCGTTTTTTTAATTCCATGAAAAACCCGATTTTTTTTTTTTAATGTTCATTTAAAACCTGTTTTTCGTTTTATTCTTTTTTGGAAAACTCCAGGTTCGTTTTATTTTTTTGTGAAATGATGTTTTTTGTCTTTTTCATTCCAATAATTTTTCATTATTATTTATGATAATTCTTTCATAAAACACGAAAGTTATATATAGAAGTTCATTCATAGTTTTGACCATGTCTAAGGATGTTTTAATTGAACATATTATATCAACTCTGACAGCAGCAGGTTTTTCACTGTCGGAGCGTTCTAATATCCGTCCTCAGAGTTTCGATATTGCCGCTCGTCGAGATGATACTCTTATTCTGTTTAAGGTTTTGTATAATATAGACGGTTTAACTCAAGATACCGCAAGGGAATTGGCAGTAATTTCCGCTTATTTGAAAGGCTCTCCTATTATAGTCGGCGCAAAAACACGTGACCAAATGCTTGAAGATGATGTTGTATATATGCGCTACAATATTGCGGCAATTAATATTCAAACTTTATATGATCATTTTATTGAAGATATTCCTCTGCTGATTTCGGCTTCCCCGGGCGGTTTTTATGTTTCAATCAGCGGAGACCGTTTAAAGGAGGAAAGACTTTTAAATAATATGTCTTTGGGTACCCTTGCCGGCTTGGTCGGAGTTTCCCGGAGAACTATAAGTAAATACGAAGAAGAAGGAATGGATGCTTCAATTGATGTTGTTTTGACTCTTGAAGAAGTATTCAATGTCGAACTTGCAAAACCAATTGATATTTTATCTCCGTACACAATTGATTTCTTAATTTCTCTAGAATACGACAAAAAACTGCCCGAAAAGGATCAATCAGTCGAAAACAAAATCAATAGCAATAGCAATAAAGATTCTTTAAACGAAGATAATACAATGCTCAACCACATTTCCATGTTGGGATACGATGTTCGTGAAACGACCCAAACACCTTTTAAAGCGATTTCAAAAGACAGTTACGATATAATTTTAACGGGAATTGGTAAATACAATCAAACTACTATAAAAAGAGCCGAACTCATGAGCAGCATTTCAGATGTAGCGGAAACGGAATCTATTATTTTGATTACAGGTACATCAAAAGTAAAAAATATAAAAGATACCGTATTTATAGAAAAAGAAGATTTGAAAAAAATAGAAGGATCGGAAGAATTAATTGATATAATTCACGAAAGAAAAGATGTCGTTAAAAAATGAAATAAAAATCAAAAATTAATAATTTAGCAAACTTGCAGATTAAACGGCGGAGCCGTTTAATCTGTATTTTATATTTTTTTTATAAATTCAAATCCTAATATTCTGATACGACATATTGCCCAAATTTTTATTCAATTGGTCAAATACCGGTCCGCCGTCTACAAATTTGTATATCTCGTCTGCTTTTTCAGCAGGATCTATATCTTTGAAATTTTCCGGATATAGAACTTTTCCTACAAAGTATGCGTTTGCAAGAGTTGTTTCGTGGTTTACAAACATTGCAGTGTGCGGGTTTACCGTGTAAATTTGATTGTTTTTAACAGCTGATAACTTGTTATATGTCGGATCATTTTTCAATTCTACAATTGCTCCTCCTTCCGCTGCGGAAAGAGTTGCCAAATCAACGAAAATGATATCTGGATCCCATTCCAAAATCTTTTCTTTTGAAACTTTTATATAACCTGTCTGAGACATTGCTGTTGTGCTTTCAGATGCAACGTTTCTTGCTTCTAAAACTTCAAACGGGTGGTACATCGGATCTGTTCCGTCCATTCCGTGAGAACCTCTGTACGAAACTCCTGCGATGTATACGGTTGGTTTTTTATCATCATCGATATTCGGAACTCTCGATTTCAAATCTTTTTCAATATCTCCGAAATACTTTATGACTTCTTCGCATCGTTTCTCTTTTTTAAATATTTTAGCAAGCATTCTTAAAGTGTCGTCTATCTTTTCTTTTTCAGTTACATAATTTCCCATGTGGTACATAACAACCGGAATTCCGGTTTTTTCCTGAATGTCGTCCGCATTTTGTCTTGATGCAAAACCGGTCGAAATAAACAAAACCTGAGCGTTTGATGCCAAAAGTTTTTCATTGTCTACCGAAGCACCTGATGAACCGATCGGGTCTTTTTTCAGAATTTCCGGCCTTGCCAATATGTAAGGCCTTGTTTCTCTTGCCCAAACGTGATCTTTACTGTCCAAGAAATCTACTATTGCCACTTTTTCCAAATCTATGTCCAAATATACAAAATATCTCATTGAACCCGAACCGCTAACGGCAATCCTCTCCGGATTTTCAGGAATCGATACGACTCGCCCGGCAGAGTCGGTAATTTCAATAAAATTCTCTTTTTCTTCAGGCGGCTCATCGATACAACCTGAAAATAAACAAAGAACGGAAACAAAAAAAACAGATAAGATAATAATATGTTTGTTGATTTTCATAAATAATTTCCTCTTTTTAAATACAAATGTTATGTATTCATACAACAGTTTATTTTTGTAACACTATAAAGGTTGTATAGTATATAATCATATCTGTTTATAATATTATAAAACAAGAATGAAAAGCGGTCGAAGAGGGAAAATGGAGAATATAGAAAAAAAGAAAGAGATAAAAAAAGAAAGAGATAAAAAAAGAAAAAATAAAAAAAGAGAAAAATATTATATTTTTCAATAAAAACGGGTCGCCCGTTTTTATTCATGCGGCGGCGCTTTTTTATGATTTTTTTCTCGGTCCTTTTTTTTATTTTTATAAAACTGTCGCCCGTTTTTTTTGTTTTGGGGATAAATTATGTTTTCACCGCTTGCTTTTCCCTTTTTTCAATTATAAGTTCAAGGTATGATTTTCTTTCGGATTTTTCTCTTTCGATTCCCAGAGTTTTTAAAAACTCAAAAATGCGGTTTGTTGCTTCCGTTATTTCTTTTTTGCTCGAGTCGTCTTCCAATCCGATTTCAATTTCCAAAAACTCGCCTATACCTTTGACGTTGTCGAAACACAAAGTCATATCTTCGTATTTGTGTATTTCTCTTGTTTTTTCAACAGTATCCGACAAAACGTAACCTAAAGATAAAAGAATTTGTGTCATGTTATATTTGTCAACGGGCGAATTAAATTCAGGTCTTGTTTTTGAAACGTCGTCCAACATATTTCCTTTATACGTTATTTCGCTTTCGTCGTTTATCGTTCTAATGCGGAGCGCTTCGTTCGTTTTTGCAAAATCTCTGTTCGGGTCGTTAAAATATTGATCATTCTGTATTTCCGTATTTATATATTGAATTTGTTTAAAATCGTTTTCTTTGTTTTTAAACAGTTCTTTAATTCGATCATGAGATGCATAAACTTTTACTTCAACTTCAATCATGACTGTTAATAGATTTTTATCAAATAAAAAGAATTCTTTTAAAAAGAATTCTTTTTCAAATAAACTTATATACTAATTTCAAATTACAAAAGTGCAACAAATGTCTCAAAACGAATTATTTATAAACGATCCGGCAGAATCGGAAATATTTAAAAAACTCAATATTTATTACGGGAAAATAAGTGACGGCGGTGATATAGACCTCTTGCTTTCTTTTTATTTTTTAGACAGAGACAATATCCCTTACGATGATTTTATAATTGCAAGACTCAAGTCGGGAAAAACGGTCGGTGTAATTTCAAACAAGGAAAACGAAGTTCATACAATTGCCGTTCATCCGTCTTATAAAAATAAAGGAATTGGAAAAATATTATTGTATTTAATGACGGATAAAATTAAAAAAAATTATCCTGATAAAAAAATAATATTTACAAAAACAACGTCACCGGATTTCTTTTTGAAATGCGGTTTTGTCAGTTGTAAAAACGATTTTAAAAAAGAATTTTGGAACGAATGCCGCACTTGCGACAAATTCGATATCTGCACACAAAAAGTACTTATTTATAAACTATAATTTTTTTTATATTTATAAACTATATTTTTTTTCAGAATTAAAGCATGTTATATTTCATATATGTTATATTTCATATTATTCATATAACACTATTCATATAACACGCTTTATATTCTTTTTGATAGATAGGTGGTACTTTTTTTATTTTATAGGATAGGAGGTATTTATTTTTATTTTTATAGGATAGGTGGTAATATATCGTTTTTTTTCTTACTTTTTTGTCTGATAACGAGATCAGTTTCAGAATATGTCGTTTGGTTCAAAGTATCCTTGCGGGTGTTGGCATGAAGGACATTTTTTGGGTGCTTCTGTGCCTTTATATACAAATCCGCATTTGAGACATCTCCATTCAATCGGTTCGTCTCTTTTGTACAATGTTCCGTCTTCGAGCCTTTTGAGAAGTTTTTGGAATCTGTCTCTGTGGTGTGCTTCTACTTTTCCTATTTGTCTGAAAAGAGTTGCAGTTTCTTTGTCACCTTCTTCTTCAGCTTCTTCCGCAAATTTGACATACATGACGGTTGCTTCGTATTCTTCACCGTCTATTGCGTCTTGAAGGTTTGCTTTTGTATCTCTTATCATTCCGAGTTTTCTGTACTGGTCTTTTGCATGTTGAACTTCATTTTCGGCGGTTTCTTCAAATATTTTTGCAATAAACATGTGCCCTTCTTCTCTGGCAACTTTTGCGTAATATACATATTTGTTTCTTGCTTGAGATTCACCTGCAAATCCTTCTTTTAAGTTTTGCTCTGTTTTCTTCATTTATATCAAACTCCAAACTTTAATGTTAATTTGTTTTTTTTAATTTTTTAATGATTTGTAAATCAAATTAATAATTAATCTTTAATAATTACTTTAATAATCAATTATTACTTTAATAATCAATTATTTGTAATTATTAGCAATTATTAATTTGTGATAAGATTGTGACAAATGACAGATTGTAGCAAATAACAAAATGACAGCTATCTGTTTATCTGTTGTAATAACAATTTGTTATAATAACAGTTACTTAAACAGTCACTTATTATATTTATAATTCACCTTGTTACAATTTGCCTTGTCATTTACATTTTTACAATTTTTACAATTTCCGTAAAATATTATCATGGTTTGTTCTATATTGAAATTGTCTATTTCAACATTTTCGTTAAAAAAGTCGGTAATATTGTCGTCAAAAACATCAAAAATTTCTCGACAACTTAAGCAATATGCGTGATGGTGGAAGCTCGTGTCGGCATCATAGTGTGCTTCGTTTCCGAAATCAAGTTTCAAAAGCTCTTCATCTTCAACCATTGTATTTAAGTTTCTGTAAACAGTTGAAAGGCTTATCATCGGCAGTTCTTTTGAAACTTCGGCATGGACGGCTTCCGCAGTTGGATGAGATTTTGTACTCTTCATATATTCCATAATTTTTATTTTTTGCACGGTTTGCCTTTTAATTTTCATGCTCTTCACCTTTTTGTATTTTGTTTTTTGTTTCCATATATTGTTGTTATTGAGAATTTAAATGTTGAGGAAATACTGAGAAATTTATACAGATAAATTATACTGAGAAATTAGAATGAATATTTAGAATAGGTTAATTAAAAGAATACCTTAGTAGAAATAATTATCAATTAATAATAGGATTACTATTATTTATACTTTTGTGATGTAGTCTATTAATTGTAGTCAATTACTTTATACTTAATTTAGTCAATTACTTTACTTTATGCAATAAATTACTGATTACTTTATACTGACAGAATCGATTCCTTTTGCGGCGACTATTTTTTCCATGGCCGCGCCGGATAATTTTTTATTTGTAATTATTGTAAGCTTCGGATTTTTAATCATATACGGGTCGTCCGATATTGCTTGTCTTATGCTGTATCCTTCATCGGCAATAATTCTTGAAACTTCCGCAATAATTCCTATGTCTTCTCCGAATTTTGGCGTAATTACAATTACTCCAAGCCCCAAAAGAGGGGCGGCGTCTCTTAAAAAAGCAACAGATTTTAAATTCTTAAAAAATAAAAAAAGTTCTTCGTCTTCCAATATACGCAATGCGGCAGCGTCAACCGCTCTTGGGTCAACTTCAGCCTCTTTTGCAATTTGAGTATGAGGAATTTTTATTGTTCCTGAGCATACTTTTCCTTCTTCGGATATTTGAAATCCTCTTTCAAAAATCAATTTCACAGCAGCTTCTTGTGCAGGATACGATTTGAATTTATTAATTAACTTATCCCACATTTTTTATTTCCTTTTATACAATTAAATATCGGCTCTGGCTCTTTAAATGCGTTCCGGAATCCACACCGATTACGCTTGCAATTTCAAGTCCTTCTCCACCGATATTTGAAAGCCTTGCATAGACTTCTTTTATCTCCATATATTTTTCATTTCTTGTTCCGTCTTCGTGCTGTATTTTTATAGATATTTCCGATTTTATAGGATTTCTTTTTATGCATTCATATACTAAATTTCCATATTGCTCCGCAATAATTTTCATCGAATCAAATATCAAATTATTATCTAACGCATCGTTTTCGTCTACAAGTATTTCAATTAATTCAAACGATTTTGCATTATTTTTAATATATTCTATAAACTTACTCGGAATTTTGCTAAGCTCTTCCGGTACTAAAATTGCCGCCATTTCTTTATTTTTGGTAATGTCTACATCGCCGTCAAAAATAGTAAAGTTTCCTCTTTCACAAATAATCTTATATTCTCTTTTTTTATTTTCAAACATCAATGCGAAATTATTTGAGTCGATATAATAGATATTTTGTATATTCGAATCGGAAACGTCCTCCATTTTTGCTTTCATTTCTTTTGTAAAGACACCCGTTCGTGTCATGTGGGGAAGTGTAAATTTTCCTAAAAGCTTGTTTACCGTAAGTTTTTCGTCATTAAAATATAAATTGTATGTATATTGAAGTCCGGAGACAGACTTTTTTAAAGTTCCCTTTGTGTTCATGTTGGAGTGCTCTATTACGTACTCGTTTCTTACTCCGTAAACGCTTGAAAATAAAAAAGGACTCAAGAGGTTTAAAACTTTTACTTTTGTTTCTTCCACTTCTCTATTTGTGTTAAGTTTTATTTCGTTTATTTGTGCATCCATATTAACTTGTAAATCAAGAGTCGACTCGGAAGAAATTTCTATCATTTTTTCAATAACAGGTACGATTGCATCAGTCTGGTAAGAGTTTTGTTTTTCTCTAAAAAAATCAAAAAGATCGTCTCTGAATTTTTTCATCTCATAAAGATTGGCGTTTAACTCATTAATTTTTTCTTTTTCTTCATCTTTTACTCCAATGATTTTATTTTCCAAAGGTATGACTTGCTCAAGACATTCGATATAATTTTTCAAGTCCTGTATCAAATCTCTTTGTATCGGAAGATGCACCCCGTCCTGATATGTATAAATCATAAAAGTGTCGACTCCTCAATATTTTTTATTTTTTCTGATTTATTCGGTAATAATTTTTATATTTGCAGGCATTTTAACAACGCTTCCGACTTTCAAACCGGCAATTTCCAGTATTCCCTGTTCGGCCGCAACATCTATAAGACGTTGAGTTATAACACCGTCAAATACTAACGAATTTACTTTTACATCTCCTCTTTTAAGACGGTTCGTTAAATCCCTTACAGGGATTTCTTCTAAAATTTCCTCATTGTTTCCTATCAAGCGTGCAGACATCGTGCCTTTTAACTCATCCAAATTCTTTTCAATAAACGATTTTTCAAAAATTCCTTCATCTACAATATCGTCGTCAGTTTCAGCATCGTACCCATCGTATTGTTCCATGTGTTTGCTGCGCAGTTCCGTTTCAAACTCTTGCTTATCTTGATATTGATTGTCTTGGTATTGTTTTTCTTGATATTGATTATTTTGGTATTGTTTTTCTTGATAGTGATTATTTTGGTATTGTTTTTCTTGATAGTGATTGTCTTTGAATTGTTTTTCTTGATATTGTTTTTCCGGGAATTGCTTATCTTGATATTGTTTGTCTCGGAATTGTTTACCTTGATACTGTTTTTGATATTGTTTTATTTCTTGCTCTTCGTATTGTATTTCTTTTTCGTATTGTTTTTGTTCTTGTTGCGTTGTTTGTGTCTGATTTTCGTTTCCCTGCTTTTTATCTTCCATACGACTTCGAAGATTCGCTTTTCTTATGTCCGGGATTCTTTTAGGAGATTTTTTCTCCATAAAACGCGATGCGATAGTCGCTTTATTTGAGCCGGGGGGTTGTTTTACGGTTCTTAACGGTCTTGTGTAAGAAATTCCGTTTCTTTCAGCATATTGTTCAACAGGCAATTTTCTTCTAAGCGCTTGTATTATTTCTTTTTGAACAAGGTCTTCAACAGCTTTTCCGTCAGGCGGCCGTGCAACAAAATCCACTTTCGCAACTTGCAAAAGCTCACGTATTATAAGCTCTCCGCCGCGGTCGCCGTCAGTAAATACGGTTACGTTTTTCTTCGTTTTGGTAAGTTCGGCAACTTCCGGCGGAACACTTGTTCCTCCAACACTAATCGTGTTCTTAATTCCGTATTTTAAAAGATTTATAATATCTGCGCGCCCCTCAACTACGATTAAGGAGTCCGCCGTATAGTTCGGTCCTGCAGGGATTTTTGTTTTTCCGTAAGTTGTAACTTCTTCAATTCTTACAGATTCTCTAACCAAATCCGCAATTTCCTGAGATTCAAGCAAATCATCGTCAAACATTGACGAATATATTGTTTTTGCACGCTCGATAATATTTGCCCGTTTCGATGCACGAACATCTTCTATTTTCGTTACTTCGACTTTTGCAAGGCAAGGCCCCACTCGTTCTATAGTTTCAAGAGATGCGGCCAAAACTGCAGTTCTTACTTTATCAAGTCCGGACGGTACAAATATATTTCCGCGTGTTTTTCCCGCTTTTGAAGTAGTCATTACTTCTATGCGACCTATCCTTCCCGTTTTCTGCAATTCTCTCAGGTCAAGGTCTGAACCCAAAAGTCCTTCCGTTTGACCGAATATGGCACCAACGATGTCCGGTCTTTCTATGACACCGTCAGCATTGATTTTAGTATGAATTATATATTTAGTTGTATCAGAACTTTGCATGGTTCTTTTCTCCAGCGGACAAAAGAGACACATTAAAAAAATGAAGATTGTTCAAACCAAACTTTGCAAATTCCGTTTATTTCGAATACTTCAACTGAAATTACGAATTCGGTCGTAACTAATCCGATTACGATTGATACGATGTTGTCGTAAATAATTGATTAAATTTTAACAGCCGTTAATTTATAACAATTAACCCGAAATTGTGCTGTATGCAGTTCAAATTACCCTATTAATGCTAAACGATTGTTATGTTTTTGTATAGTTTTTATGAATATTTCAAATTATTGTATTGTATCCGCGCTTATTATCTTTTCTATTTTTCTGTTTTTATTTTTTTTCAGTTTTTTAGTAAGGAATAAGTATAATGTATTACATTTTTAGTTAATGTTTTTTATTTAAACGGGTACTTAATAACTCGATTCGTTAATTCATTTCTAATTGTGATAATATGATTCTATAATTTTGATTTATGATTTTTTTAACCATTACGGCAATATGCGCAATTCGAAATAAATAGAGATTTCTTTATTTCCTAATGTGGGTCATCTGCTATCCTTTTAGTATGAATTTGTAATTTTTAATTAATAATTATATTTAATAATAATGATTTAATAATAATGATTTAATAATTGAATTGTAGTATATTTATAAATTGTAGTATATTTATATTATATACTTTGATAAATATGATATTTTAATATGAAATTTTAATTTTGATAAGTGTGATATATAGATTAAACTTATAGAATAAATAAATTTAATGAACATATTAAGTTTTTATTAGTTTATAACTTTTACTATAGTTTATAACTTTTACTAAAGTTTATAACTTTTATTATAATTTATAACTTTTACTATATTTTCTATTTTAATCCGTCTTTTTAATATAATTTGGCGGAATTTTTCCTGTCAACACTATTTCTTCATTTGCCTGCATGACTTTGTATCCGTTTTCCATAAGTTTTGCGGCGTCAATTGTCAATACGATAGGCTTTTCCGTATGTATCACACAGACTTCATATGCTTTTTCAACTGTCATGCTCAAATGAACATATTTTTGTTTAATCGGTTTTAATCCGTTCTCTAAAACAACGTCAAGCTCTTCTTCGCTTACACCGTAATATGCTTTTGGCAAAGTGTAATCAGGATAATTTAAAACAATATCGACCGAATGGCCGTATCTTGCTCTGATTTTTCCCCCGTTTTTTTCGTAACGCCTGTTTTTATCTACTTGCAATAAAGCATTCATGTGCTCTTTTTTAAACCATCTGTATCTTTTTGAGCACACATACATTAAAGCATTATAACTTACCCAGCCGTCGGAATACATCGAAAGGCCGGCATTTTCAGGAAAATGTCTTAACGCGCCCGATACAAACTGCCCCAGTGTTTTTTCTTGTTCATCATCCAATACGATTTTATTTTTTTCATTGCAAGCAGGGCAATTATCTTCTTTGGAAAACCCGTGTACTTCGCAGGAATATATCACTTTGAATAACCTCGCGTTGTAAAATTATAAAATAATGTAAATATAACTGATGAATTTTAAGATTAATTTTAGGCACTTTAAATATCGGAAAATATTTGTAATAATCGGTATATGTTTTTTTTATATTTTTTAATCGTAAAAAACCAAAAAAAAAGGAGATGAATAAATTCATCTCCTCGGTTTTTTTAATTTTTCAGACAAAAATTATTTTGCTGGAATGATTAATGATCTTTCACCTGCAGGTTCGAACTCTCTGAGTGCACCGCGGCCGAATTCATATCTCGGTCTGGTGTAGTCAAACGGCAAGAGATCGTCTGCAAATGCGACTTTAATCAACGGGTTGAGCGCAAAGGCGTCTCCTCTTCCGGAGTGTGATGCCATTACGATACCTGCATATCCGCCTTGGTGACCTACGTTCATTGCGTAGTTCGGATAGTTCGGTCCTCTAAGTTCACCGATAAGTCCTTCGTCACCTTGGAATGAACATACGTTTGAAGCACCGCACTGGTCTTGCAAGTCGTATCCGTAGAATCCGAGACGTCCCCAACCTTCTTTGTGCAAGTACATTGACAAGTACCATCCGGAAAGACCGGCGTTACTGTTTCCTGTTGCAAGTGCTACTGCACATCCTGCAGATGCTGCAAGAGATGTTGCTCTTTGTGAACCTCCGAAGTGGTCTTCAAGAGCGGACGGGTATTTCTCGTATTGTTCCATTCCGTAGAGTGTTGATTCGGTTGCAATGTCTTCAATCAAGTCGAGTGTCGGTTTAAGTTTGTTTTTAGTTCCGACTTTTGCGGCTTGGTTGTATTTTCTGTTAACATAGTCTGCTGCATAGTACAAGTTGTTGTCGAGAATATCGTCAGTGTAACCTGCTGTTGCATATTGTGTGAATCCTACACCACCTGACATGTATGAACCGAGCCAGATTTGGTCGTACATTACACATCCTGCGCCTACTACTTCCAAAGCAACTCTTGCCGGGTCATCCGTAATTACACGGCCGGTTTGGATAATATCGGAAAGGTGTCCAAACGGAACTCCTCCGGGTTCGTTGGGTGCTCTTACACGTCTTGCAGGAAGCATGTCTCCCATGTTGATTGAACCTGCGTGTTTTGCAGCGTATGACAAGTCGGCTACAGCCGCTTCACCGGCACACATGTTGTATGCGGAAATAAACGACATACCGATTTGCATTGCAGCCCATCTGCTTGTTTGTCCACCGTCTGTAGATCTGATTACGATTGTCGGAATGTGGAGTGCTTGCCATGTTGAGTTTCCTACAGCTGCTTTCAATTGTTCTGCCTGGTCTTCAGGGAACATTTTGTTGATGTCGATTAAGAACTGTTTGTCGATTTCATCTGCAAGGTCGTCGTTTCCTGTAAATACTTTTACGTAACAGTCGTCTACGAGTGATGGGTGACATTCAACCATCATTTCTTGAACTACTGCTCCTCCGGGGAGTGAGTGGTTAAGGTTTTCAAGGTAGTTGTTGATTGTCTCAGGCGTAACTTCTTTACCCAATCTTTTTTCAAGGGTTTCGTGCGCCATGTCCATGCTTACAATCGTTGTTCTTTTAATGTCGTCAACCATTTGTTGCATTGCTGTGTTGTTTACATAGTGCAAGTCGTCAGGGTCGACTACAAGGTCGGTTCCTGAAAGTCTGTACGGTGTAATACATCTTTGTCCCAACGGAGCACCTGTGTGCATCATCGGGTTGTAGCCTACGAGACCTCTCTTTTTCGCGATCTCTTTTCCGGCTTTAATCATTTCTCTTTTTCTTGGACTTTGTTCGGGACCCAATCTGTAGAATTTTTGCGTTTTGGATGTAATGTCCGTTCCGCCTTGTCTGTTGTCTCCATAATCTGTTCCGAATTTAATTTCCATAGATTTCTTAAATCTTTCAAATATATCTTGTGCCATTTATGTCATCTCCCTTATTGGCTCTTTTCGACACCCGGTTTGAATCCATATTGAGTTCTTTGTTGGAATACTCTGTGCACCCATTCGATTGTTTCCGAATCGGTTCTGTACGGAACGTTGTCTACACGGTATATCGTTGTTCTTTTTTCAAGCTCTTCATCCGACATCGGTTTTCCAAGGCTTACTTTGCGGTCAAGCGGTATTGCTACTTGGTTTTTGTCCATAATGATGACATCGCCGTCTTTTTTAGTTCTGTCAAGCATGTCAAACATTACTCCGTCTTCTTGAAGTCTGATAGAGTGTCCGTGAACCGTTGCACCACGTATATGGGATCTTGACGGGCAGCTCATGCTTGTTTCAAGTTGGTCTTTTGCAATAAGCTCCATGTCTCTTTCACGTGCTTCTACAATTTGACGTCCTGAAAGTGTTCCGGGGTCTACACCTCTAAAGTTGATTGCGGCGTAGTATGATCTGACGTACGGAACTGAAGGTGAGTTGTACATCGAATCTACAAATTGAACGTATCTTATACGGTCCCCTGCTTTTGCTCCGGGTGTGGGCTCAACGAGCTCTCTTACCGGGCATGCAGGTTCTTCCATTTCTGCAAGCGGCGGGTGTGTGCTCGGGTAATCGCTTCCCGGTGCACGGTGTCCGAGAATTGCAGTCAAATCTTCGTCTGAAATTTCTCTTAATTTTTCTAAATTGTGGCCCATTTGCTTTCTTCTGTTTTCAGCAACAGATGTAGTTCCTGGGTAATATTGCGGTTTATATGCCATGTCTTTAAACTCCTTAATTATTCTTTAATCCGGCCTAATTCTCTTTTAGTTTTTATAATAATCTCGCTAAGTTTTTCTCTCGAACAGGCTTCGCCTCGTGCAACACCTGTTACAATATCTACGATCATTCCGTTTGATATTGTTTCTTCTTCTTTCGGTTTAACATAGCGTGTTTTAATTCCTACATTTGCAAAATCTTCGTAGTCTACCAAAGCTTGGCTGATTATAATTACAGGTATGTCAATTCCTCTAAACATTTCTTCAGCTTTTCGTACAAAGTGATTTCGTACGTTTCCGAAGTGTATTATAGCCAATTTGTGCATGTTTATTTGGTCAACTTCTTTCGGATCTATTCCGAAAGTTCCCATCGTTCCCGAGTCTGGATATCCTGTTCCTGCATACAATACAAGAACGCCTGTTTGTACATTCTCTCTTCTTATGGCAAATGTAATTTCGCATACAGGCTTTGTTATGTGTCTTCTGCCCGACCCCATTGTAACAACGACAACATCAAGCTGTCCTGCTTGCGACAATGTTCCGGCTCTTGCAAGACTTCCTCCCGTTCCGTGACCGGTTCCGAGACGACAATCTACTACCTGTGTGTTTCTGTCAAAATTTAACAATTATTATCACTCTTTTTCTGTTCTATGAACTTTATATTGTCAACAGACGCTTTCGGGTCCGACATTCCGATCAACAAATCGTCGGCATCGGGTCCCATTTTCGCATAATCGACAACAGTTGAATGCTTCTTGAAAAAAACTCCTTCATAATATTCAAACGGAAACGGAAGAACGTTTTCACATTTCTCTTTGATTTTATCGGCAGTTTCTTTATTGTAAACTTCAACATACAATTTGCTTAAAGTTACATTGATTTCGACTTCCTGTCCGCCGATATTCAATGTTTTTTTAAGATGATGCTGTACTTTTTGGCCCTTTCCGGGTCCGTACCCGACAACGGCTGGAATACGTGAGCCTTGAATTAATACTCTGCGAATGTTTCCGCAATTATATATTTCCGTTAAAAGTTTTTCACTCGTTTCCGGATTCAATATTCTCTGCGGAACTATTTGTATCTGAATCATTTCGCTTTCTGATATTTCTTTTGTCGGATTTTGCATAATAAATTAGACCTTCTTTGAATTTTTATATTTAGAGTGCTCCTGCTACGGCTTTCAACGGTTCTCTGAACTCGTCAATTGTGCCGAATACGTCTCCGATAATTGCGGATGTTGCTTCAATTGTGAACATTTGTGTTCCTGCGTCAAGCGCACATGCGGCAGACACACACGGCATTGCAAAGCCTCTTGAGTGTCTCGTTACAACGTGGTTTCCGTTAAATATACCGGGTCCTCCACCACCATAGATTGAGTGACTGAAGAATGAGAAACCTACAGATGCACCTTGGAGCTTTCCGTAGTCTACACCGGGGAGACCGGTTTCTTTTTCAAGTATATCGTTGAAGTACAACATTGTTGCTGCTACACCTTGTGCGGCACGTGCGGAACCTACGTTTACCATTGTTGCTGCAAGTGTTCCTGCTGCTGCGTATGCGTTCCATTTTGCAACATCGTCGGCTGCATAGAATTTGTAGCCGGACGGGCCTACTTTGTCTACGTGAATTACTTTGTCTTCGATTGCTCTTGTGACTGTAGATTCAATTACGGATCCGATTGTTCCGGATTTTCCGTTTTCTTTTACCATTTCGTAGACCATGTTGTTTGCGTTAAGACCTTGATATGCAAGTCCCAAAAGTTGGTGTCTTTCAAATCCTCCGATTGCACCGCCCATTTCAAATATACTGGTTTGTTCGTAAATTGATGAGAGTGCCGCAGCGTTCATTGCGTTTCTTCTTGTGATAGCCGCTACGTGGTTTGACGTGATGTTTCTCATAGAGTATCCGAGACCTTCGTTTCTTGCCGGGATGTCTATAATTGCTTTTATCGGACTTCCGGACATACCGATTGTTTGCGGATAACTTCCCCAACATGCACCTTTGACTACCATTGAGTCATACATATCGGTGTCATATATGTCTAAAATTGCTTGTGTAAATGCGGCTGCGCTGACTGTCATTGAAACGGTCGAGTCGGCTGCATATTTAACTCTTGATTCCGGCAATTGTACTAAAATTTGTTTTCCGCCGGATAAGGCTTCTACGACAGTGTCGTCCCCTTCTTTTACTTGTACGAATTCTTTAACTGCATCTACGATTGCACCATGGTTTTCAACCAAGTTATAGTTTAATGTTCGTCCAAGAATCTTTTTCTTTCCACCACCGAGTGAACCGGTAGCTATAGCTTTTTCAATTGCGCCAAGATTTACCGCGACAGATCTTTTTGTATCCATAATAATTTTTTGGATAGCTTTGTTTCTTGTCGGGGCGAGATCTTTAATATTAACGTTGCTCTCTAAAAGTTGTCCTCTATCGCTATAGAGATCGACTGTATCAGACACGATGTATCCTCCTAATTTCTAAAAATCCATTTTGAATAAATACGATATTTCTTTTTTGAGAATTTATTTAAGAATTAATTTTACATTTTTTTACATCTTTTATCGCATAAACGTTTTTTTGTAATCAGTGCAATAAAACCGGATGTAATTTATATTATTTCTATTAATTCTATTTTTAAAGCACTATAATTTTTTAGTTCACACTTTTATTATATTCTTTATGCATATTTAAAATTCTCAATTTTTGTATCAATTTATTCATTTACTAATTAGCTCATTTTATACTTAAACCTTTTGAAGATTTTTTATATTCTTTTTCATTTTTTTATTTTCAAATCGGCAGCACGCTCTTTTTTAAGAAATCGTGTTACTTATGTATACAAGTAGTGCTATTGTCCATGTATAAAAGTAAATAGAATTTATTTCCTTTTTTTTTGTTTTTATGTTTTCATTTTATATTTTCATTTTATATTTTCATTTTTTGTTTATTTATTTTATATTTATTTTATATTTATTTATTTATTTATTTATTTTTACTTCTCATTTTCGAACATTATATCCATCAAATCCGGTGCAAACACCGTTTTATAATATCCTTTTGTCGCTTCCGTTTCATTATACGCTTCTATATCGTCCGCTTCGTTTTTATTTTCCTCGGAGCTGTATATTAAAAACGGAACAGGATCGCTTGTATGCGTTCTATATCTGATCGGTGTCGGATGATCGGGCATTATTAGTATTTTTGTAATTTGCCCGCTTTTTTCCTTTTCTTCTTTTGCGTATTTTAAAAGCGGTCCTGCTACCTTTTCATCCAAATCTTCTACAGATTTTATTTTAAGCTTGCAGTCGCCCATATGGCCGCACTCGTCAGGCGCTTCGACGTGTATAAATACGATATCTTCATCATTTTCTTTCAAAGCATTTATTGCCGCACTTACTTTTCCCTCGTAGTTTGTATCTATGAATCCTGTTGCGCCTTCTACATCGATTGAATTTAATCCGGCACTTATCCCGATTCCTTTTAAAAGGTCAACGGCCGATATGACTGACCCGTTTTTCCCGTACTTTTTAAAAAAGTTTGTAAAATTCGGCGCATTTCCCTGCCCCCAAAACCAAATACAATTTCCGGGATTTTTCCCTTCTTCAATTCTCTTTAAATTAATCGGGTGGCGTTTAAGCAGTTCATAAGATTTCAATATCATTTCTCTTAATTTTTCAGACTCCGCACCCGACGGCAAATTGTCGGAAACACTTTGTCCTATAACATCGTGCGGCGGGATACAAACAGATTCTTTTCCGTAATTGTTTTCCGTAATCAAAAGATGTCTGTAACTTACACCGGGCGTAAACGAAAAGCCTTCGGCTTTCAATTCATCAGCAACAAATTCGATTAATTCTTTTGCCTCTTCCGTTGTGATATGCCCGCTTCCGTGGTCCAATATATTCAGCTTTTCAGCAGGTAAATCCGATATTTTAAGAGGACTCCCGCTTTCACCGATTGTAATTAAATTGCAACGAAACGCCAAATCGGAATCTTTCATTGTAACTCCCATACTTACGGCTTCAAGAGGCGACCTTCCGGTATAATATTTTTCCGGGTCATATCCGAAAATAGCCATATTTGCAACATCACTTCCCGGCGGCATTCCGTCCGGAACAGTTTTTGCAATTCCTGAGCGCCCCATCTTCGCCATATAATCAATATTAGGTTTGTGCGCAACATCGAGAATCGTTTTATTACCCAACCCTTCAATCGGCAAATCTGCCATACCGTCACCGATAATTACTATATATTTCATAGTTTTTCCCTGTCTCAGTTTTGTTGTTTGTTTTTGTTTCTGTTTGTTTTTTGTTTTTATTTGTTTTTTGTTAATTTTTGTTTCTGTTTGTTGTTTGTTTTTTGTTATTATTGAATCAATATTATATGAAAATTATGTGACAATATTATTGTCACATTAGATGTTATAAAATTTATGTGTAAAATTTATGTTATAATTATGTTAGAATGTAGTTTATATGATATAATTAAACAAGAATATCAATATGATTAAAAACAGAGCATTAAATATTGTAAATATCGTTATATATTTTTTTATTTCTTTTTCACTTCTCATGTATATATTCAAACTTATAATTGAGGCAAGGGATGCAACCGGTGTTCCGAGTCCTCCGATATTTACTCCTAAGAGCAATTGGTCTTGCCTGTTTGTAAATTTCGAAAGCAGGATTGCTGCCGGAACGTTACTTATTATTTGAGAAGTTGCAGCAGAAAATATTAATTCGTTTCCTTCTAAAAATCGACTTATAATTTCTTTTATAAAGATCATGTTTTCCATATTTCCGGAAAATATAAAAAAGCACACAAATGTAAAAAGCAGTCCGTAATCGACAGACTGTATATATTTAGAGTTGTAAATTAAAGCAGATGCAGCTGTCAAAACGAAACAGAGAATCGGGCTTATTACTTTTATTATGCTTAACAAAACTATAATTAAAAGAAACATTCCGAACACGAATTCTTTTTTGTCATATGTTTCGTTTTGATTTATTTCATCAATTTTTATTTTTTTCCCGAAACAAATAACACACAAAATCAAAATTAAAATTAGGCTTATAAAAGTCAATGGAAACGTTGTACTCAAAAAATCATGTATATTGTATCTATAGAAATAATAAATGTATATATTTTGAGGATTTCCGATAGGTGTAAACGCACTTCCTATATTTGCCGCAATAGTTTCCAAAACTATTACATAAATCAGTTTATCTTTCAATCCTGTAGTTTTCATCAAATAAACGGTAAACGGGACGAACGCCAAAAGCACAACGTCGTTTGTTAAAAACATAGATGTAAAAAAACAAAGAAGCACCAAGCCGGTCAAAAGACGAAAACTGTCTTTTCCGTGCTTTGTTGCAATGTACGATAAATATTTCAAATAATCTGACGACTCAACAGCCCCGATTACAACCATTAACGAAAATAGCAAAAGTAACGTGTTGTAGTCAATATAATTAAAATAATTCGCATTCGGCGGCACAAAAAACATTGTGATAAACGCACAAATAAATGCAATAACCGCAACAGCATTATTCTTAAAAAACTCTAAAACATTCATTGTATCAATAAAATGAAAAAGACAAACAATGTAAAAACAGTAAAAGAGTAAATAGAAGAGTGTAAAAGAGTAAAATATAAGAGTGTAAAAGAGTAAAATAGAAGAGTGTAAAAGAGTAAGTAGAAAAGTATAAAAAAGCAAATAAAAAAATAAAAAACAAAAAGATAAACAGATTAACTGTCTATCTTTTTGTTATATTTCGTTTTTGGTAAATAATTTTGGAGATGCATCGACCGGGATTTGAACCCGGGTAGGTGGCTTGGAAGGCCACAGTCATAGCCGCTAGACCATCAATGCAATTTCTATCCATTTTTCATTTCTGTAAATGAATGCAAAACCTTAAAAGGTTTTTATTATATTTAAGCTTTACTATATTTGGGTTTTGATTTTTCTGTTTTTACTCTTATTTTTATTAGTTATTTTTATTAGTTATTTTAATTCGTGCTGCAGCATTTATCGTTACAGGCCGTATCAGTAATGATTTTATCTTTTATGTATGGTTTCGGTTTATAAAACAGAATTCTTTGTGCGTTTATTACAGCAATTATCGTAACTCCTACATCTGCAAATACCGACTCCCACATTGTTGCATACCCTGTAATTCCTAAAATCATTACTATAAATTTAATTCCGAGCGAAATTATAATATTTTGATATACGAGTTTTTTTGTGAATTTCGATATGTGAATGCTTTTTGGAATTTTTGTCAAATCGTCATTTAAAATAACGATGTCCGATGCTTCTATTGCGGCATCCGACCCGACAGTTCCCATCGTTATTCCGACATCGGATCGGACTAAAGCGGGTGCATCGTTTATTCCGTCTCCTATAAATATTGCGCTTTCGTCTCTTCCTCCTTTACCTTTCTCTTTTCCGTTTTTCTCTTTGATTTCTTCATATATTTCCAATTTATGTTCCGGCCGCAAATTTGAATATATGTTTTCTTTTTTAATACCGATACTTTCTCCTATATATTCCGCTTCCGATTTTCTGTCGCCTGTCAGCATATAAATTTCTTTAATTCCCGCCTTTTTAATTTCTTCTATTGCAAATTTCGCATTCGGTTTCGGTTTGTCGGAGAGCATTATACTTCCAACATAGTTTTTATCGATTGCTACGAATACAACCGTGTTGTTTTTGTCTTTTATCGTATCGGTTATGTTTTTTATTCCTCTTTTTTTCATCAACTCGTAATTTCCGACAGTAATTTCTCCGAATTCAAATTCGGATACGACTCCGCCGCCCGGAAATTCTTCGTGTTTTTTCGCAAAGCTTTCGATTTTGTTATTTTTCAGAAATTCTTTTTTTATCGAAATCGCAATTGGGTGATTCGACTTTTCTTCCGCATATGCGGCATACATTAAAATATCATCTTTACTCAATTTTTTTTCTGAAAAGCCTAAATTTGCGGGCTTTATGGAAACAATTTCAAAATCACCTTTAGTTAGAGTTCCCGTTTTATCAAAAACGACAATTTTTGATTTTTCCAAAGCTTCAATATATTGACTTCCTTTTATTATAATTCCGTTTTTGGAAGCCGTTCCGATTGCTCCGAAATAACACAAAGGAACGGACAAAACGAGTGCGCACGGGCACGAAATCACTATGAAAATAAGAGCTCTGTAGATCCACACCTCAGCCGGCATTTTAAATAAAAATGTCGGAACGGCCGCAATTAAAATTGCGGCCGAAATGACGGCGGGTGTGTAGTAGCGTGCAAATTTCGTTATAAACTTTTCAGCGTTTGACTTTTTGTGAGATGCGTTCATTACAAGATCCAATATCCTTGATGCCGTAGAGTCTTTACTCGTTTTTGAAACTTCCACGTTTAAAACGCCGGTTTGATTTACACAACCGCTTAAAACCTCGTCTCCCGGCTCAACATCAACCGGCATACTTTCTCCGGTTATCGATGAAACGTCTATTCTCGATTTCCCCGAAATTACAAACCCGTCAAGCGGAATTCTCTCGCCGGGATATATTTGAATTACGTCTTTTACTTTTATATGCTCAACAGGCTTTTTTTTCGTTCTCGGTATTATTTGCGCACCGTTTCCCGTTTCACATAAAAGCCTTGCTTCATCGGGCTTTATAGAAAGTAGCGAATTTATTGAATCTTTTGAATTGTCTAACGCCATTTGTTGGAGCAATTCTCCTATTCTGTAAAAAACCATAACGGCCACAGCTTCATTATATTCACCGATGACAATTGCAACGACAGTTGCAATTGTCATCAACAGATTTTCATCAAAAAAGTTTTTCGATTTTATATTTCTCGCGGTTTTCATTAAAACAGGCGTTCCGACCAAAAAATATGAAACAGTGCAAATTATAAACGAATAAGGTTTAAAATACGGTACAAATGAAATTAAAAAAAGAATTAAAGAAGTAGCTATAATTGCGATTTCTTTTAAATTTTCTCTTCTTTTCAAGTTTTTTATAAAAAAGTTTTCCGAAACAGTTTTGTTTTTGCCTTCGGTTTTGTTTTTATTTTTTCCTTCGGTTTTATTTTTGTTTTTGCCTTCGGTTATATTTTTGTTTTTATTTTTGTTTTCATCGGTCGGCACTATATAAACATCGTGTTCTATTTTTTTCATAGAATCTTCAATCCGCTTCAGAAAATCCGATTCATTTTCTTTATTTACTTTATTTTCTTCATTTTTTTTATATTCTTCATTTGCATTTATATTTATATTATATTCGATTTTCATAACTTTCGTTATAATATCTATTGACACGAATTGTACTTCTTCCATTTTTTGAATTTCATGTTCCATTTTTGCAGCACATGAGGCACAACCAAGGTTTTTAACATTAAAATATTTAACAACATTTCCCATGTTCGCTCATCCCTCATTTCGTTTTTTTCCGTTTTTTTACTCTATTTATTTTTTTTATTTTTTTTTATTTTATTTTATTTCAGTTACGTGTTCGAATCCCTGTTCGAAAATTTTGTATACGTGTTCATCATCGAGCGAATAATATACGACTTTTCCTTCTCTTCTGAATTTTACAATTTTCGCTTGTTTCAGCACTCTTAACTGATGAGATATTGCAGAAGAACTCATTCCGAGAAGATTTGCCAAATCGCACACACACATTTCCGATTTAAACAACGCAAAAATTATTCTCACACGCGTAAAATCCCCAAAAACTTTGAAAAGATCTGAAATTTGCTCCAAAATTTCGTCGTCAGGCATTTCAGTTTTTACATCTTTTATGTTTTCCGGATGAATCGTAGAAATCTGACAGATTTCTATATCGGAAAAGTCGTCTTCGTTTCCTTGCTTTTTTCTCATTTCATTTACCTTTGTTTTTTCATTCTATTTCCTTTTATTTTTTATTTCATTTCCTTTTGTTCGGTTCAATTGAACGAATGTTCAATTGAACAGTTGTTCAATCGTTTATATTCTATTTTATTATAAATATTTTGTGTTGGAGTTGTGAGATTGAAAAACGGTTTAATAAAATTCTAAAAGAATAAAACGCAGCAACCGTAAAATTCTAAAAGAATAAAACTCAGCTCGTTTTTTTCACGAAATCTAGAAAAAACGAACCCGTGGAAATCTCGAAAAGCACCGGCCAAAAATAAAAAAAACGGAAAACGGGCGTTTCAAATAAAAAACAAAAAGCCGAATCCGGGTTTTCTTTTAAAAAATTAAAAAACGGAGCGACCGTTAAAATTCTAAAAAAGAATAAAACGGAACGACCTTTTAAATCCTAAAAATTAGGAAAAACGAACCCGGGGAAATCTCGAAAAGCGCCGGGCAAAAATCAAAAAAACGGAATACGGGGCGTTTTAAATAAAAAACGAAAATCCGAATCCGGGTTTTTCTTAAAAAAAATAAAACGGAGCAGCCGGTAGAATTCTAAAAAGAATAAAACGTAACAGTCGTTAGAATTCTAAAAAAAATAAAAAAAGATATTTGGTAAAATAAAATTATTTAAGTGTTTTATGTATTTTTATAAATTTAAATTAATATTTTCCAATCATATGATTCATTCATATGTTTCAATTCATATGTTTGGTATTTTTAGTGTTTTACTGTTTTTTATATTTTTAGTATTTATAATATTTTTAATATTTTTAGTATTTATAATATTTTTAGTGTTTTTATTATATATCATCACTCAAAAGTAAAAATATATAATAATATCACAATATGTTAATCTATTATAAAATGTTGTTGTATAAATGCATTAAAAAAAATGGAGAAAAAGTTGGATAAAAACGTGCCGTGATTTTTTTAATTAGAAAAACGAGTACGGGGGAATTCCTAAAAATGAATTAAAAGAAGCAGCCGGAAAAATCATGAAAAAAGTAGAAAAAAACGTACCGTTTTCTTTTAATTAGAAAAACGAGCACGGAGAAATTCCTAAAAATGAATTAAAAGAAGCAACCGGAAAAATCATGAAAAAAAGTAGGGAAAAAACGTGCCGGGATTTCTTTTAATTAGAAAAACGAACACGGAGAAATTCCTAAAAACAAATAAAAAAGCAACCGAAAAAATAGTGAAAAGGGCTGAGCCGCAAAAAAAACGCGGCGGCCGTTTTTTTTTCAAAAAAAAACTATTTGATTCAGTTTTTTTTCAAAAAAAAGAAAAAACCGCATACGGTTTTTTCTTTTTAAAGAATATATTTTATTATGACTCTTGTTTCATATATCTTTCTTTATAATGCGGCCCTATATACTTTGATTTTCCAAAGCCTAATATAATCCAAAATATCGGTGCAAATAAAATTAAACCTATTGTATATATTATGGGGCTAGAAACGTCAAATCTTTTAGACAAATTATAGAATATATTGGCATATAATATAATAGAGAAAACAAAGCCGATAATCGGAATTAAATTTATAAAAAAAGCTAATAATCCGTGCAAACCAGACAATCCAGCTATTTCCGCTAATACCATCAAATTATAAATAGGTATTATTGAATACCAACCTTTTTCTCCTGCTTTTGTAAATACTTTCCACCTTGCGGCTAATATAATTATAAACAAAAATATTGAAAAACCGATGAAAATTAAATATGTTAAAAGTAATCCTGCGCTCATCAATATTTCTGATAAATATACTTGACTTTCCATTAGATCGCTTCCTGTAATTTGTAAAAATATTTTGTTTGTGAAATTATTTTGTTAGTAAAATTATTTTGTCAGTTATTTATTACAGGCAAAAGTATATTTAGGTGTCATTGTGACTGTCACATATTTTTAATTACAGTATTTGTTTTTTTGTGACTGGCATTGTTTTTCTATTATTGTCTTTGTTTTTTTATTACAGTCATTATTTTTTATTATATTTTTTATTACATTTTTTTTCAATAAATTATTTTTATCTGTTTAATATTGCGGCCGTTTTTTTTCCTGCATCCCCTTCTCCGATGACTGTAACAATGTCGCCTTCTTGAAGTACCAGGTTTCCGTGTGCAATAATGGATTCCTCGTCTCTGTTAATCATTACGAGGAGACTGTTTTCGGGGAATTTTATATCTTTTACGGCTTTTCCGATGACTTTCGGGTTTGTAACTTTCACTTCGCTAACCGTTCCGCCACTTCCTACTTCTGTCATTGCGAACAAGTGAGGAGTTCCAACCATATCGTCGATTACAACGGCGGTTGTCATTTCGGAACTCATTGCACGAACACCCAAATCCCAAAACGCCTGCAAATTCTCCATGTCGTTTACTTTTGCAATAATTTGTTTACTGTCCAATCCGAAAGTTGTTTTTGCAATTTGGCATAACAAAAGGTTAGTGTTGTCTTTGTTTGTAACGGCAATTAAGTATTTCGCATTTTCAATTCCGGCTTTCCTTAAAACATTAATATCTTCGCCGTTTCCTTGAATCGCCTGAACGCCGAGTTTCGTACACGATGTCACATTTTCAGAATCAAGGTCTACGACCATTACATTTTCTCCTCTTTCGTCAAATCTCTTTGCCAAAATTTGCCCTACTTTTCCGCCACCCACAATTAATATTTCCATTGGAATCACCTTCAATAATTTCGCTACTTTTTTTGCAAAAGCGCCGTTTATAATTACTGTTATAATTACCGCCATGAAGACAAGCCCCATAAGCATTTGACCGCCTTCAATTCCCGTTTCGTTTAATCTGAACGCAAAATATGTCGCAACTGAAGTCGGAACGACTCCTTTTGGTCCCAAAAATGAAATAAAAGCCTTTTCTCTCGTATTCAATGTAGAACGGCTCATCGATACAAAAACGGCAATAGGTCTAATCACCAGAGCCATTATTAAAACTACAATTACACCGGCAAGTCCGATTTTTAACATATATTCAAATTTAAGCATTCCTGCCAGCGCTAAAAATATAAAAGAGATAGCAACAGTAATTATATCTCCGAAAAATTCTTTTATTGTTTCTTTGTAAGGAGAATCGGTACTTCCCAAAATTATTCCGAAAATAGCGGCAGTTAAAATTCCGGATTCGTTTCCTAAATATTCGGACAATCCGTAACTTGCAAAAAGAATACCAAGCGTCAAAAACTTTACATTTCTCTCTTTTAACGATTTTCCGTTTGTAAATATTTTTTTCAAAAAAAGCCCGGCCAAAGAACCGATTATAATTCCTATAAGCAATCTTTGAAGAACGAACGAAAATACGCTTGCACCTGTCATTTCGGCAATAATCCACTCAAATACCAAAGCGGCCAAAATTACACTTGCGGCATCATTTAAAATACCCTCAAGTTCAAGAGTTCCCGTCAATTTTCGTGAAACTCGTATATTTCTTATAATCGGCCCTACCACAGTCGGTCCCGTTGCAGTCATGAGCGCACCGAACAAAGCCGCAATTTCCCAAGAAATTCCAGGAACTAAAAACTTGGTAACAAGAGTAATTCCTATAAAACCGATAACAACACCAACAGACGCCAAACTTATTACACTTTCGTAAACAGTTCTCATCTGTTTTATATTAACATTTAATCCGCCTTCAAAAACGACAATCGCAACCAAAATAGAAATAACCGGACTTATAATACTTACATGCTCGGTCGGGTTCGTAATTTTCAATACTTCCGGCCCTATCACAATTCCCAATATGAGTAAAAATATAATCGACGGAATTTGTAATTTGTTACTCAGAATTTGTGACACAACTGTTATAAAAAGAAGAGCAAATAAAACTCCCGAAATCGTAACAAGACTTGACATATAAACTTCTCATTTTGAAACAGCATCAAAAGCATCAAAAAATTATCGCCTTTATTATTACTTTTTGCTTTTATAATTACTTTTATATATAATTACTTTTATAACTGCTTTTATTTTATCTTTATAATCTCTTTATAATTCTTACATTATAGTTTTTATCAGATATTTAATAATTTGCAACTGAGTTTATACATTAGTTAACTTTATATATTATGATTGCTTTTCTAGAGTCCTTGTAAAATAGTTTTTTTATTGCGGGCTCGTGGCTTAGCCTGGATATAGCGTCGGGCTTCTAACCCGAATGCCGGGGGTTCGAATCCTCCCGGGCCCGTTATTTTTTTTATTTTTTATTTTTTTTGTTTTTGATTTTTTCATTTTTTTTTTTTTTTATTTTTTTTTTTTTTTTATTTAAAAAATTTGAACAAGTCGTTTCTCTTTAAAACATGCAGTTCATTTCTTAATGCTTTTA
>JAAYST010000104.1 GCA_012518265.1 Candidatus Methanofrustulum fimipullorum
AAAACTTAAAAACTTAAAAAACTTTAAAATATTTTTATCATTTTATATTATTATTCTTTTTAAATTATTATTGTTTTTATATTATTATTGTTTTTACATTATTATTCTTTTTATATTCGTGGTTTTTATGGAATCTCTTTTAAATAAATCATACGACATCGTTGTAATCGGAGCGGGGCCTGCGGGCTCGATTGCTTCTAAACATGCGGCGTTAAACGGTTCCGATGTTTTAATGGTTGAGAGAAAACAAAGGGTAGGCTTTCCGATTCAGTGCGCCGGTTTTATTCCTGATTCGTATGAATTGAAAAAGTTGATTCCGTCTATGAAATTACCGGACGAAGCGATCAATATTCCGAAAAGTGCAATATTACAAAAAATAGAAAATCAACGATTTTATACGGCCGACTTGTTTAAAAAAGAATTTAAAGTTGACGGATACGTTTTGGACAGAACTGTTTATGATTCAGATTTGGCTCAAAAAGCGGTTGACTCGGGTGTAACACTTTGCACAGAAACGACTGCAACCGGTTTTTCATCAATAAATAACACTATAAGTGAAACGAAAGAAACAGTAGTCAAATTGAAAAATGACGGAAAAACATACGAAGTTAAAACAAAAGTAGTAATCGGGGCCGACGGCCCGATTTCAGTTGTGGCAAGAAATATCCCGGGATTTTTAAATTATAATAATGGACACAGAAGTTTGGACGTTTCAAACAACACCGATATTTCAACTAGCAGTTCAAAAAGCTCAAACAACACCGATATTTCAACTAACCGTTCAAACAGCTCAAACAACACCGATATTTCAACTAACAGCTCAAACAGCTCAAACATTTCCAATTCAATTAAAAGTTCAAACAATTTAATCTCGAGAGTTCCTTATGAACGCGGAATCGGATACGGCTATAAAATGACCGAAACTGACACCGATCCTAAAACGCTTGAAATGTTTTTTGGGAGTGAAATCGTTCCCGGCGGATATGTTTGGATTTTCCCGGAAGGCGAAAACAGAGTAAATGTTGGAATAGGAGTTAGGCGTTCTCTTATGAAAAAGCCGAAATCTGCAAAGTACTATTTGGATAATTTTATAAAAAAACATCCCATCGGTTCAAAAAGACTATCCGGAGGAAAAATAGAAAGTGTAATTTCAGGAATTATTCCGGTAGACGGCGCTCCTGAAAAAACGGTCAACGGGAATTTTTTGATAGCGGGCGATGCGGCAGGACATGTTACGGCCACAAACGGGGGCGGTCTTCCTTTTGCAATAGCGGGCGCACTAATTGCAGGTGAAGTCTCAGCCGGTTTTGTTTCCGGTAAATACGACTCTTTGGAAAATTATGAACTGCTTTGGAAAAAAACATTTGGAAAAGCGCTTGATTCGTCTGTTCAGGCAAGAAGAATGGCAGATAAAATAATGAGTTCCGATAAGCTTATGAGCAAAATGATTCAATTAACGCCTTCAAGTCAATTGAAAAAGATGCAGTGCGGAAAAATTCCTGCTACTTTCAGCTATCTTATAAAAAGGTTTGTTTAAATTTTTAATCGAATTATTTATAATAAACGAACCATTTATAATATAAGAGAACCTATAATGTACATCATCGAATTGACAAGTAAAATGTTTGTAAAATACATTTTTAAATTCGATTATTTTTTAAAAAACTGTAATAAATTATCTAATCAATCTAATTATTTAATTATAATTAATCTAATATAATTTTTTAAATACGACAAAATAAAATTAAAACTTTTGTCTGTTTTTTAACAATTCAGTTCGTTAATATTTTCTAACTATTATATATTTATTTTATTTATTATTTATTTAGTTTATTTATTTATTTATTTAGTTTATTTATTTATTTATTTATTTTTTTATTAGGGGAATAACAAAATATGGTTAGCAAACAAGGGAAATATGATGCCGACAATATACAGGTTTTGGAGGGGCTTGAAGCCGTTCGTAAAAGACCAAGTATGTATATCGGCAGTACGGATGAGCGCGGTTTGCACCATCTCGTATATGAAGTGGTTGACAACAGTATCGATGAAGCGCTTGCCGGGTTTTGCAGCCATATCGAAGTTACTATAAATGAAAACGGAAGCGTTACGGTTTCAGATGACGGGCGAGGAATCCCGGTAGATACGCATCCGAAATACGGAATACCTGCGGTTGAAGTTGTTTTAACAATTCTTCATGCGGGAGGTAAATTCGACAAAGACAGCTATAAAGTATCGGGCGGTCTTCACGGGGTCGGTGTTTCTGTAGTAAACGCTCTTTCGGAGTGGCTTGTTGCCGATATTTATCGTGACGGAAAACATTTCAGACAAAGTTATGAAAGAGGTATTCCGGCAACAGGTCTTGAAGAAATTGAAGAAACTGATAAAACCGGAACGACAATTACATTTTTACCCGATTCAAAAATATTCGAAACGCTCAATTTCAATTACGATACACTTCTTTCAAGGCTCAGAGAACTGGCATTTTTGAATAAAGGAATTACGATTATAATTGAAGACAAAAGACCGGATTCGGAAATTCCCGACGTTTTGTATGAAGAAGATGTGTCCGACATAGGCGATGAAGATGCATCTGACGATTTGTTGATTGATGAAGACGATTCGGACGATTTTGACGAGTCAGATTCCGACTTTTCGGGAAAAAGAAGAGGAAAGGCAAAAGAAAAAGGAAATGAAAAAGAAATAGAAGATATAGAAGAAGACGAAAGCTTTTCGGAAAGCACGTCCGGCAAAAAATATGCGAAACTTCACTATGAAGGCGGAATTATATCTTTTGTTGAATATTTAAACAAGGGTAAAAAGAAAGCGCTTCATGACAAAGTAATCTATTTCGAAAATGAAAAAGACGGAACCAGCGTTGAAGTTGCAATGCAGTATACCGAACTTTATACAACAAACATTCATTCTTTTGCAAACAATATAAATACGCATGAGGGCGGTACACATTTAGTAGGCTTCAGATCGGCTTTAACTCGCGCATCGAACGATTATATTAAAAGAAATAATCTTGAAAAAGACGGATCCGGCTTGACCGGTGATGATATTCGTGAAGGTTTAACTGCAATTATTAGTGTTAAACTTCTTGAACCTCAGTTTGAAGGACAGACTAAAACAAAGCTCGGAAACAGTGAAGTCAGAGGAATTGTCGAGTCTATCGTATCGGAAGGTTTGGGAGACTTTTATGAAGAAAATCCTAAAATTGCACAGGCAATTTTCGAAAAAGCGCTTCTTGCCAAAAAAGCAAGGCTTGCCGCAAAAAAAGCAAGAGAGCTTACAAGGAGAAAAAATGCGCTGGAAGTAAGTACACTTCCGGGAAAACTTGCCGACTGCTCTGAAAAAGATCCTACTTTATGCGAGCTTTATATTGTGGAAGGAGACTCTGCCGGAGGCTCTGCAAAGTCGGGAAGAGACAGAGCAACTCAGGCAATTTTGCCGCTTCGCGGTAAGATTTTGAATGTCGAAAAAGCGAGAATGGACAGATCTCTTAAAAACAATGAAATCTCGTCTATGATTACGGCTTTAGGTGCCGGATTTATTGGCAGCGGAAGTAGTGAAATGGATCTAAGTAAACTTCGTTATCACAAAGTAATAATTATGACCGATGCCGATGTTGACGGTGCACACATACGAACTTTGCTTTTGACGTTTTTCTTCCGGTATATGAAAGATTTAATTACGGGCGGTCACGTTTATATCGCTCGCCCTCCGCTTTACAAAATCAAAAAGGGAAGAGAAGAATATTACGCTTATTCCGATGAAGAACTTCGTGAAAAAATGGACGAAATCGGGGAAAAAGGAACTTCCGTTCAACGATATAAAGGTCTTGGAGAAATGAATCCGGAACAACTTTGGGAAACGACTATGAATCCCGAGACGCGAACACTTCTTCGAGTAACTTTGGACGATGCAATTTTGGCCGATGAAATATTTACGGTACTTATGGGTGATGAAGTTTTGCCGCGCCGTAAATTCATTCAAAAACACGCAAAAGAAGTAGGAATTCTTGACGTATGAAATTTGAGGGAATTTGAGAGGAATTATTAATGAAAAGAGAACAACCGACACTTGATTCCTATTTTGACGATGATAATGAGATAAACGATCTCGATCAAAAAGATAAAACTTATCAAACCGAAATTATTAATGAAAAAAATGAGATAATTGATGAAAACGAAGTTGTCGAAGAATTAGACGATTCCGACAACGAAACTAACGATGTTAAACTCAATGCCGACGATGAAACCGCTGATGCGGTACTCGATTCCGGCGATGAAACCGCAAGTACGGTATTCGATGCCGGCGACAAATCCGCCGGCACGGGATTCGATTCCGGCGATGAAAACGCAGGTGCAGATTTTGAAGTAAGCGGCGCAGACGACAAAATAGACGGCGTTTCTGATTTTGATGATTCCGATGATGAATCCGATGTTTCCGATTTCGATGATTCCGATGATGAATCCGACGTTTCCGATTTCGATGACGAAGATTATGTAGACGACGACGAAGATGAAGATGACGATGAAGACCGCGAAGACGGGGAATATGAAGACGAGGAATATGAAGACGGAGATGACGACGAAGATGAGGAGGATGACGACTCAGGTGGCGGATTTGATTCGGATAATGAGTTTGACGGCGATTCTAATATTTATCCTCATGAGAGTGAAAACGATTCTATAATTCCTGTTCCAATAAGTAGCGAAATGAAAAAGTCGTATATCAATTATGCGATGTCGGTTATTGTCGGCCGTGCTCTTCCGGATGCCAGAGACGGTTTAAAACCGGTTCACAGGCGTATTCTTTATTCGATGAACGAATCGGGAACTACAAGTGACAAGCCTTATAAAAAATCTGCTCGTATTGTGGGAGATGTTTTGGGTAAGTATCACCCGCATGGTGATTCCTCCGTATACGATGCGATAGTTCGTTTGGTTCAGGACTTTTCACTTCGTTATCCGTTAATAGACGGTCAGGGAAATTTCGGTTCAATAGACGGCGACTCGGCTGCAGCGATGCGTTATACTGAAGTTAGAATGGATAAAATTTCAAATGAAATGATCCAGGATATCGATAAGGAAACGGTCGATTTTAAACCAAACTACGACGAATCTTTAAAAGAACCGGAAGTTTTACCTTCAAAATTGCCGAATCTTTTAATAAACGGTTCAACCGGAATTGCAGTCGGAATGGCAACAAACATGCCTCCTCACAATTTAACGGAAGTAGTTAACGGTCTTTTAATTTTAATAGATGATCCCGAAGCAGACGTATTTAAATTGATGACTGCAATTAAAGGTCCCGATTTCCCAACAGGTGCTGAAATACTCGGAAACGAAGGAATTATTTCCGCATACAAAACAGGAAGAGGTTCCATAAAAATACGTTCCGTTTCATCGATTGAAAAAATGAGAGGAGATCGGGAAAGAATCGTAATTACGGAAATTCCGTATCAAGTAAATAAAGCAAGGTTGATAGAATCGATTGCAAATCTCGTTCGAGACAAAAGAGTTACAGGAATCTCGGATTTAAGAGACGAGTCCGACAGAGAGGGAATTCGAATAGTAATTGAACTTTCAAGAGGAACAAATCCGGACGTTTTATTAAATCAGCTTTATAAACATACTCAACTGCAAACGAGTTTCGGAATAAACAATTTGGCAATAGTGGACGGTGTCCCGCGCGTTTTAAACTTAAGACAACTTCTTAAGATTTATTTAATGCATAGAAAAGATATTGTTTTGAAGAGAACCCAATACGATTTGCGCATTGCACGCGAGCGCGAACACATTTTAAAAGGTCTTAAGATTGCAATTGACAATATAGACGATGTTATTGAATTGATAAAAGCGTCTCCTGATACGGCTTCTGCAAGAATTGCTTTAACTGAAAATTACGATTTGGATGAAATTCAGGCAAAAGCGATTCTTGAAATGAGACTTCAAAGGTTGACCGGACTTGAAATCGAAAAAATCGAAACTGAACTTGCGGAAATTATTGAAAAAATTAGCAGTTTAATCAAAATTATCGAAAGCGACGAACTTAAATTTGATATTATAAAAGAAGAATTGAACGAAATAAAAGATAAATACGGTGACGAACGTCGTTCAAAAATAGTTCACGGCGACTTTGACGTGGAAAACGAAGATTTGATTCCAAAAGAAGACGTCATAATTACATTGACGAATCGCGGATATATTAAAAGATTGCCGGTTGACACTTACACCAAACAAAACCGAGGCGGAAAAGGTATAATCGGCATGGAAACCAAAGACGAGGACGTAGTAGTTGATATGTTTATTTCGTCTACACACAATTATATTTTATTTTTCACAAACAAAGGCCGCGTTTATTGGAAGAAAGGCTACGACATTCCTGAGGGCAGCAGAACTTCAAAAGGAAAATCTGTTGTAAATTTCCTTGAATTGGACGAATATGAAAAAATAACGGCATGCATTCCCGTATCAGAATTCAGAGACGACCGTTATTTAATGATGGCGACTAAAGGCGGAATTGTCAAAAAGACGCTTTTGTCCGAATTCAAAAATCCGAGAAGAACCGGAATTATTGCAGCAACGCTCGAACAAAACGACGAACTCGTGTCTGTCGTTTTAACAGACGGAACAAACGACGTCGTACTCGTATCAGCATCAGGAAAAGCTTGCAGATTTTCCGAAGAAGAGGTGCGCCCGATGGGAAGAACCGCAAAAGGCGTAATCGGAATGAGAATTCGGGATAAAGACGATTTCGTTGTCAGTATGACTGTTGTAAACGAAAACGAAACGCTTTTGACTCTTACGCAAAACGGATACGGAAAACGAACCGAATTTGACGAATACATAAAAAAACACAGAGCAACGCAAGGTGTTACAACCATTATTACAAGCGAAAGAAACGGACCCGTAATTGGAGCAAAATCGGTAAGTGACGACGATGAATTAATTCTTACAAGCGCCGAAGGAATTATAATCAGAATTTCTGTTTCAACGATAAGCATATTCGGAAGAAACACCCAAGGCGTAAGAATAATGAATTTAAATCCGGGCGACACACTCGTAAGTCTTGCATGCATACGCCCGACCGATGCGGAAAACAAAAAAATAAAACTAATTAAGAGTATAACAAAATAAAAATAAAACAAAGTAAAAAACAAAGTAAATAAAACAAAGTAAAAAAAAACAAAGTAAAATAAAACAAAGTAAAAAAACAAAGTAAAAAAAAATAAAGTAAATAAAATAAAATCTATATTAAAAATTCATAAAAAATCGAAAAGTGTCGTCTGTCTTTTATCTATTTTTTTAAGATTTGAGACTCCGGTACTTATTTTTCTTATTTTTTTATTTAAATCGGTCGTCAGAATTAAATCGTGGGCATACTTTTCAAAAATATTTCTGTCGTCCGTATATATCGAATGGCTTTTTGACCTTGCCGTTGCCGTATAATCATCATAGACAATATTTAATGTAACAGTTTTATAAAAAAAACCTTTTTTTATCATTTCGCTATAGACTTCCGCGGCCGATTGCATAATTCCTACATTTATTTCGTTTTGCTTTAAAGTCGGTTTGTCAAAATTATACGTTCTGCTTATTGATATCGGGTCTTCCGTTTCAACTATTTCTTCTATGTTCGTTCCCAAAGCCATCTTTTGAAAATTGATTCCTGTCTTTCCTAATTTTTCATACAATTTTCTGGAATCACATTCTATAAGCTAGCCAATTGTTTTTATTCCCGCCGAATTAAATTTCATATTTGTTTTTTTTCCAACGCCGGGCAATTTATTTACGGGAAGGGGTGACAAAAACTCGATTACATTTTCCGGTTCAACTAAAGTCAGTCCGTCCGGCTTTTTAAAGCCGGATGCAATTTTTGCAACGACTCTGTTTGGAGCAATTCCAACAGAACAAGTAATTTTTTCTTTTTCGTAAATTTCACGCTTTATTTTTTCGCCCAAAACTTTTGCTTCTTTGTAATCTTTCGCAAAATGTCCCGGATCCAAATATGCTTCATCAATGCTTGCTTTTTGAACAATATATGAATTCTTTTCCAAAATTTTCATAACCGAATTTGAAACTTCCTGATACAAACTCTTATTCAACGGGAAAAAAATTAAGTCTGGGCACAATTTTAAAGCTTGAGCAAAAGGCATTGCGGAATGCACCCCGTAAGACCGTGCGGCGTAAGACGCCGCACTGACGACACCTTTCGGTGATTCGGGATCCAATGAATAAGTTTTGGAACAGACAACGACAGGTTTGTCTTTTAAATCCGGTCGGTAGCGCGTTTCAACCGATGCAAAAAAACTGTCCATGTCTACGTGAAATACAATTTTTTCATCTTTTATGTTTTCGTTTTCTATTGTATTATAATTATTATAATTACTATTACTATTATTATAATTACGATTATTATAATTATAACAGACATTATTATAATTATTATTGTTATAATTACTATTACTATTGGTATTACTATTATTATAATTATTATAATTACTATTATTATTTAATTGACTCATAGACTTTCGTTGCTTTTTTGATAACTTCTAAAAATAAATCGTTTCCGCATGTATCGATTCCGACGATTAAAGGTCCAAACGTTTCAACTTCAAATTCCCAAACGGCTTCGGCCATTCCTAAATCTTCCCAAAAGACGTTTGAAACAGATTTAATCATATCACAAGCCAATGCGGCGCAGCCGCCCGTGTATGATAAATAAACACATTTATTTTCTTTCATAACATCTCCAAGATTTTTCATTCCGCCTTTTCCTATAATTGCCCGAATGTTTCCGCTTTTTAAAATCCCGGGTGTTAAATTTGTCATACGATCGCTCGTTGTAGGTCCGGCCGCAACGACTTTCATATCTTTAATTACGGGGCCGCAGTGATATACGACACACCCTTTTGTTTCAAACGGAAGAGGTTTTTTCAAATCGCCATATTCTTTCATTCGAATATGAGCTTCGTCTCTTGCGGTGTATATTTTTCCTGAAATATATACCAAATCGCCCGTTTTCAATTGATTTATATCGGATACGGACAAAGGCGTACTCAATTTATAAGTTTTTCCCGTTTTATTTTTTATTTCATTTCCCGTTTTATTTTTTGTAATAATATTTTCCTCCTCATTTCTCATAAATTGCACTTTGTCTTCTGTCCGCCCAACACTGAATATTAATTGCAACAGGAAGGGATGCCGTATGGCAGTCTGCTTCTTCTACTCGAATTCCTATAGCCGTCGTATCTCCTCCAAGTCCCATGCAGCCGATTCCTAAAGAATTTACATGATCAAAAATTTCTTTTTCAAATTCATTCATATCTTCTTTCTTAAACACAGGATTCAAAAGAGCTTTTTTTGATAAAGCGGCAGCTTTATCAAAGGATCCTCCGATTCCGATTCCTAAAATAATAGGCGGACAAGGTTTTCCTCCCGCATCCAACACGACTTTTGCTATATATTTTGAAATTAAATTTTGTTCGGTCGGCCTGAACATTTTAACAGCACTCATATTTTCAGACCCGGCACCTTTTACTATCAAATCTATTTTTAAAAAATTTCCTTCGTCAAAAGAATATTTTATATCGGGCTGTCCTATTCCTGTATTCGAATTCGTATTTTGTCTCGTAAGCGGATTTACAACATTTGGCCTTAGAGGAACTTTTTTTGTCGCATTTAAAACGCCCTCTTTTATTGCGCCTTCAATATCAAAATCAATTTTTAATTCGCGACCGATTTTTATTAAAAAAATTAAAATTCCTGTGTCTTGGCAAACGGGTACCCTTTTATTTTCAGCAATTTTTATATTTTCAATTATAGATAAAAGCTGCTCTTTTGCAATCTTGTTAGTTTCCTAATCATAAGCGGCCACAATTGCATTTTTAGATTCATTTGAAATTTGAGTTTCGGCCTAAACGACCATCTCACAGACAACATTTGAAATATTTTCGTATGTTAGCGAATCTATTTTAAAAAACATTTATAACCACGTTTTTTATTTCTTAATTATTCAGTTTGATTTTGATTTTTGATCGTAATATTGTAAAATTTTAAATTGTAAAATTTTAAATCGTAAATTTTTAAATTGTAAAATTTTAAATTGTAAAATTTTAAATTGTAAAATTTTAAATTGTTTAAAACTATATATAGATAATATTCCTATTATATATTTCTCATATATTATTTTTTATTTATTATTTATTATTTATTTATTTTTTACTTATTATTTATTATTTATTTATTTATTTTTTACTTATTATTTATTATTTATTTATTTTTTTTATATTTATTTTATATTTGTTTTATATTTAGAGAACGGAGTGAACAATTGTATGGAAAACGATGATTTAATTGTTGATACTAAAAATCCGGATCATTCTTGTTACGGTTCCCATTCCGAAAATTTAAAAAGCATAATTTCAACGGCTTACAAAAACGGTGCTCATGACGCCTATGCCGTTTCTGTTCGGGATATTGTTGTAGATGAGCGTGTCAGGTTGAAATGTTTAATACCTGTTTGTAAACATTACGGTGATTTGGTTTGCCCGCCAAATGTTCCGACACCTGAAGAATTTAAAAAGTATTTGGAAAAATACAAATTCGGGGTTATTATATCAACTGTTTACAACAATCCGCCAAAACCGAAATCGCTTGCGTCGTCCGATGATGTTTCAAAAGAAATCAGAAAAAAAGCGAAAGAATTGTCGGAAATTCTTTTAAAAATGGAAGCGGAATCGATTAAAATGGGTTACCGCTTTTCAATAGGACTTACAGGCGGCAGTTGTACTTATTGCGAAGAATGTCCCGGAACCGGTTTTAAATGCGAACATCCGTATTTGGCAAGGCCTTCTATGGAAGCTGTAGGAATCGACGTTGTAGGAACACTTGAGAAAATCGGTATAAATTTAGAATTTCCGGTTTCAAACAATGTAAAATGGTGGGGATTGTTAATCATAGATTAAGATTAAAAACAAAGTCTTAAAAAAAGTTTTTAAATAAAAAGTTTTAAAATAAAGTCTTGATTTTTATTCTGTTTTGCAGTAAGCTTTAATATAATCCGTTACTTATATTCCGTTTATAAATTATTAAAGGTGAATTTAAAAATGTATAATGCAAACGCGGAGATTTCTCCACAAATACAAAACAGAATAACTCAATTACAACAACTTCAACAACAAGCACAAGCTTTAGCTATGCAGAAGTCGCAAACGGAAATTATGATAAAAGAAGCTGAAGGTGCATTGAATGAATTGGATAAGGCAAAACCGGACGAAGTTGTATACAAATCTGTAGGAGAAATCCTTATAAGAACAGACAGAGACAGTCTTATAAATGATTTAAAAGAACGTTCGGAAACTCTTTCTTTAAGACTTCAATCTTATGAAAGACAGGAAGAACGTTTGAATTCAAGACATAAAGAACTCCAAGAGCAATTGCAAAATATGCTTTCAGGAAGTAATGAAAGCTGAAATTTACGTGATTTCTCATGAGGGTTACAAACATTCGGTTTGTTGACCGTCTTCTGGATTATCGTAAAGTAATGTATGTTTGTCATAAGAATGCCGACCCCGATGCTGTCGGAAGTGCATATGCGCTTTCGGAATCGTTCGGGGGCGACATATGTCTTTCAGACGGCAGTAATCGTGTAGCATCAAATGTAATAAAGCAACTTGAAATAGAAACGATTGCGGATCCCGATACCGATGACTATGATTTGATTGTTTCCGTAGACACATCTACTCAAAATCAAATTCCAAATATTAAACTCGATACTTATGCAGTAATAGATCATCACGTAACTTCAACGCTGCTTGATAAAGCAGAGTTTTATATTCATGAAACGACGACATCAAACGTTGAACTTATTTTTAGACTTTTATATGAAACGGGAATTCCTATATCCAAAAAAGTTGCTGTTGCAATGATTACCGGAATTATTACAGACACGGGTCATTTTAAACATGCGGATGAAAATACATTTAAAACGCTTTCAGATATAATACGAACAACAAACGTAGATTATACAGAAGCTTTGGAGCTTTTGGCAAAAACACCGCAAGATATCTCGCAGAGGATTTCTATGCTTGCGGCGGCTCAGCGAAATAAATTCGAAAGAATAGGGGATACTTTAATTTCAAGAACGTATATAAATTCTTACGGAGGAGCGGCCGCTTCCATGCTTACAAACATAGGAGCCGATATTTCTTTAGTTGGTCACAAAAAAGAAAATGATTTGGTTCGTGTAAATGTTCGTGCCAAAAAAGAAGTCGTTCAAAAAGGCCTTAACTTAGGAAAAGTTATGGAAAAAATCGGAGAAAAGTATGACGGCACAGGAGGCGGTCATGCAGGCGCTGCAGGCGTGGATTCGAGAACTTGCACGGTAAATGAATTGATGGACGAATGTATAAACGAAATTTATGAAGTAGTAGGTGGAATCGAAGGAAAAAATATACAAAATATGAAGAAATACCCAAAACCGAATACAAAAAGAAAAAATGTAAAATATAATAATAACAATATCAATAAAACTAAATCTACAACAGGAAAAAAAGTAGAAAATCCGGTAGAAAACACAAAAGTAAATAATGAATTTAATACTAATGTAAATGCAGAATTAAATACAAAAGTAAATAATGAATTAAATACTAATGTAAATTCAGAATTAAATACAAAAGTAAATAATGAATTAAATACTAATGTAAATTCAGAATTAAATACAAAAGTAAATAATGAATTAAATACTAATGTAAATGCAGAATTAAATACAAAAGTAAATAATGAATTAAATACTAATGTAAATTCAGAATCAAATACAAAATTAAATAATGAATTTAATACATAAATAAGTAATTTATCTGTATTACAAATTTGTAATACAAATTTGTATTACAGATAAAAACAGTAAAAAAATAAATATTCTTTTTGATTTCTATGAAATTTTCCGATTTCGATTATATAAAAAGGGTTAAAAGTTTTTCTGCAAATGCCAAGTTGTTTTTAATTTTTGTATTTTTGACTTCTTTAAGCTTGGGAGTTTACCAGGTTATTTTCAATCTTTATATAATTGAATTGGGCTTTTCCGAACGTTTTTTAGGAATTATTTTGGCACTTACTGCTCTCGGAACCGCTTTGTTTTCATTTCCTTCGGCAATTTTGTGTGACAGAATTGGTCGAAAAAACACACTTTTGTTGTCTTGTGCGTTTTCCGTCTTTTCCATGATTCCTATGTACATGGTTGAAAATCATTTGATTTTAATTATATCCTGTACGCTTTACGGCGGAACTACGGCACTTGGAGTCGTTACCGGTTCTACGTTTATGCTTGAAAATTCACGTCCTTACGAAAGACTTCATTTGTTTTCCGTATACCAGCTGTTAATTACGATTGCAATAATGTTCGGCTCTTTTGCAGGCGGTTTTCTTCCTCATGTTTTAAATCTGCTTTTAAATATCGAAACTTTCGGTGCAATTTCCTATAGAATTACTTTAATATTATCTGTCATATGCACAATTTTTGCAGTAATTCCTATTAAAAAAATCAATGAAGAAAAAACTTATAAAAACGTTTTGGAAAAAGGCGAAATAAAAAATATATTAAAAAGCTATTCAAAAGCGTTGAAAAAAAAGAAATAAAGTATCAAACAATAGTTTACGTATTTTTCGGACTGGGTTGGGGTCTTGCAATTCCGTACTTTAACGTATATATGAACAATTTCTTAGGAATTGATGCTGACAGCATCGGAATTATATTTTCTTTAACGGAAATTGCAATGGTTTCCGCTCTATTTTTATTGCCGACTTTGACAAATCTTTTCGGTCGTGTAAAAACCGTTTCGTTTGTTCAGTTACTCTCAATTCCGTTTCTTTTACTCTTTATCGGAACCGAATCTGTAATTTTAGTTGCGATTTCATATATTATGCGCTCAACTCTTATGAATTTGGCAAATCCGATTATGAACAATCTCAAACTCGAAATCGTAGAACCGGAAGAAAGGTCGTTAATGAACAGCGTTACATGGATGACGTGTTATATTTTTGTCGGAGTCGGAACTTATATAGGCGGAGAAATGCTTGCGCTTGGCTATTATAAATTACCGTTTATAATCACCGCTTTTATGTACGGAATTGCCGCTTTTCTTTATCATATGTTCTTTTTTATATACGAAAACAAAATGGAAGTCGTTAATTGAAGTTTGAATATAATAATAATAGAAATATTTCAAAATCTATCAAAACTTTTTTATATGTTGTAGCTGAACTAAGTTTGCAATCATGTTCGGAACATCTGAAATTATATTTATAATAATTATTGCTCTTGTTTTGTTCGGTCCTGATAAACTTCCCGAGTTGGCAAGAACTGCAGGAAAAGCCATGGCTGCATTTAAGAATGCACAAAAAACAGCGGAGCTGTCTCAAGATTTTGATTTGAGCGGGTTTGACTTTTATAACGAACAGCATGAAGCTGAAACGAAAAAAGAGAATGATATTTTACATCAAAAAGTAGAAGCTATTGCAAAAACACATGGCATTGATACGGAAAATAAAACTACGGAAGAGTTACTGAACTTGATAAGCGAAAAAATAGAAAAAGATGAAAAAACGGTAATTGCGGAAAAAACAGAGGAAAATTTAAGTTTGGAAATAAATAAACCGATTAGCTAATAATTTAAATATGTTGTGTACATTTTCAATATACATTTTGATTATGAGCAAAAATCATAAAAATAAATCAAGTTCAAATTAAATAGAGGAAAACAACAATGTTCGGCCTAGGTACACAAGAAATTGTATTAATATTAATTATAATAGTTCTTTTATTCGGAGCGTCAAAATTACCTGAATTGGCACGCTCTGTTGGAAAATCGTCCGGTGAGTTTAAAAAAGCTCAAAAGGAAGCGGAATTGGAATATAAACAATTCGAACGCGAATTGGAACTTAAAGAAAACGAACCGGAAACAAAAATTCAAAAAATGGCAAGAGAACAAGGAATTTCAACAATAGGAAAAACAGATGATGAACTTCTCGATGAAATAAATGAAAAATTGAAATAATTTTTTTTTATTTATTTTAAAGAAGTCACAAAAGTTATCTTTTCCATTTTTTCTTTTCTTTTCTTTTTTTCTATTTTTATTTTTTATTTTTTTCGTTTGTAATGCCCTTTTGTTTTATGCTTTATGTTTTATGTTTTATGTTTTATGTTTTCATTTATGATAAAAAATATTATGTAAATATACTGATGTGATTATTATGGTAAACGTTGATGATTTTGAAGATGTTGTTGCTGAAGATGAATTTGAAGGAAAGCCGACGGCCTATGCGGAAATTAAAATGGGTGGCGGTTGGTATATTACAATTTCTATGGAAAAGAGCGAAAGATTCGGAAACGAATACGTGGAAATTGCGAAAATGAGAAGCGATAAAAAAAGGTCCAGATTTAATTTAAGTCCCAAACAAGTTCGAAATTTGGGCGAGACTTTAATCAAGTTCGCAGATGACAACAATCTCGATGAGTGGGAAGCGGAAAAATCTGAATAATTTCATATATTTTTTTATGAAAAATTACATATGAAAAATATTTTATATATAAAACACGTTTTATATGAAATATAATAAGAATAATAAGAGGTACGGATTATGAAAAATCTTTTTACGGATAAATTTAAAGTACTTTCATTTTTATCAATATTGATGATAATATGTGTCGTTTTACTTTCAGGATGCATAGGGTCAAACGAAAACAATACAACGAATACAAATAACACAACGAATACGACGAATACCGGAAATACTTCAAATGTTTCTGTTGAGTCTACAACCGATCCAATTGAAACGGTAAGTCCCGAGCCTACTGAAAAAACGCCTGAAGAAATTTATCAATACAGAACCGGTAAACGAATAATTACTAGCGAAACTCAAGGTGATTACAAAACGGACTTGATGATTACTCTCGGGTTTGACAGAAAATTCTCTAAAAACGAAAGACATGAAATCGCAATGTACGAAGGGGAAACCATCAGGTTTAGAAACGGTGACGGAATGCTTAACTCAAGATTTTTGCTGCATTCGCCGCATGGCAATTTTGACGATTTCCTGATTTTACCGAGATATGATTGTTATATGACATTTCCCGAGCCGGGAGTCTACGATGTTGAACTTTATAACGGAATGGTTTACCAGGAAACAGGCGAATTGGAGCCTTTCAGCACAGGAAAAAGCGTGCTTGTAATTTATATTGTTCCAAAAGAATAATTTCATTTTTTTTATATAAAATAAGAATACTTAAAATAAAAAAACAATAAAAAAACAATAAAAAAACAATAAAAAAACAATAAAAAAACAATAAAAAAATAATTAAAAAATTAAAAATTTAATAAAATTTGAATAAAATTTGAATAAAATTTGAATAAATTAAAAGAATCAATTAATAGTTGTCGGTATAACCGACAACTATTAATTGATAACTATTAACCGATAACTATTTATTCTTATAATGTCTGTTACAAGGTTATATTTATAATATATAGCAGTTACAGCAGTTTAATTTCTTTAATTCTTTAATTTAAGTGTTCAAAAAGTGAATTATTTTGTTTTACAGGTAAATAGTTTATACTTTTTTGCTATCTTATTTTTAAGCTTTTTTGAAGGCTTACTATTTATTTCAAATTCTATTTTGAAAAAAAAGCGGCTGTGAATTGAAACGGTGCGTTTTAAACGGCAGAAGCGGTGCATTTTAAACGTCATATCACATTTTCACATATCGGTTTTTTGGTTTGCAGCTGTAAATTTGTATATTTATTTATAGTTATATTATTAATTCTATATTATATTTATTCTTTTTAGTGACAAACTATGAGCGAAAAATCGATTAATACTAACGAAACGGAGGCTACGTTTGAGGATTTGGGTGTTTCACCTCGAATCATTCGTGCTCTTGATAAAAAAGGCTTTAAGAAGCCTACACCGATTCAACAAAAAGCAATTCCGCTTTTATTAAAAAACAATGTAAACGTTGTCGGAAAAGCAAAGACGGGAACAGGTAAAACGGCTGCATTCGGAATTCCGATTTTACAAAATATAACGGAAAAAAAAACTTATGTTCAGGCAATTATATTGACTCCGACAAGAGAGCTTGCGCTGCAAGTTTCCGATGAATTGAAAACGCTTGGCGGAATCGACGATTTGACGATAATTCCGATATACGGGGGGCAACCGATTCCGATTCAATTAAGACTTTTATCGAAAGGCGCCGATATCGTTGTCGGAACTCCCGGAAGAGTCATAGATATGATTGACAGGAGAAAACTCGATATCAGATCTGTTTCTTATTTCGTACTTGATGAAGCGGACGAAATGCTTAATATGGGTTTTATCGACGACATTAAAAATATTATGAGTCATGTGTCGGAAGATAAAAGAATAATTTGTTTTTCGGCAACAATGCCGAAACAAATAATGGGAATCGTTCAAAAATATATGGGCGATTACGAAATGGTATCAGTAGAACCCGTATATCAAGAATCGCAACTCATTGAACAAATAGCTTATGAAGTTCCCGAATATTTAAAATTTGAAACATTGTGCAGAATAATCGACACGGACCCGAATTTTTACGGGCTTGTATTTTGCGGAAGAAAAGATACGTCCGACTCAATCGGTTTGAAACTCGAAGAAAGAGGATATGACGTTGAAATTATACATGGAGATATATTGCAAGAGCAAAGAACACGTATTATGGAGCGTTTCAAAAACAGAAAGGTGAAAATTCTGGTTGCAACCGATGTTGCCGCAAGAGGTGTTGATATAAGCGAACTTACTCACGTTGTAAATTATGACCTCCCGCAAGATCCCGAATCTTATACGCACAGAATAGGAAGAACTGGTCGTGCCGGGAAAAAAGGAACAGCCGTTACAATTTACACACCGAAAGAATTTAGAAAATTTTCGTTTATTAGAAGAATTGCAAACGCGGACGTTGTCAAAAAAAGAGTTCCGGATGCAAACTTTATATCTAAAATGAGACGTCAAAAAATATTATATATGATAGAAGAAAAAGATCCGTATTCTTTTTACTATTCAAACGAAGGAAAACCGTTTATCGATTTCGCACATGAACTTATGGAAGCGGCGGACACTTCAGCCGAAGAAGTTTTGGTTTCGCTTTTGAGCATTTACCATTCCAAAGATATTTTACCCGTAGAAACCGATTTTGAAATAGATAATAAATTTGAACAGTTCTATAAAAACAAAGGCGGCGAAAACAAAAACACGGGCGACTCAAACAGAAGCAGAAGAGGAAGAAGACGAAACAGTGCTGCCAAAAGACAGGCACAAAACGAAAGTGCACAAAGGAGCGGACGCAGCAGACAATCAAGAAGAAACCGTAAAAAAAATTTTAAGTAATTTTCTTAATAAAAAACAAAAAAAGTAAAAAAACAAAAAAATTAAAAAACAAAAAAAATTAAAAAACAAAAAAAATTAAAAAAACAAAAAAATTAAAAAAACAAAAAAATTAAAAAAGTTAAAAATATAAAAATATAAAAATAAAAAAAATATAAAAACAAAAATAAACAATAGATTTATATTAAAAGTATGTCAATTTTATATTTACTTTTATATGGAGAATTATATAGAGAATTGATATGAATCTTGTCAGAAAATGTAGAAAGTGCGGGCAATGGATTTATATTATTGAAAAGGAAGTAGGCGACCGCGTAAGGTGCCAAAATTGCGGCGAAGAGCATAAAATATCAAAAACTCTGTCCGAAAAAATCGTTATCACAAGAATCTGACATGGTCGAAAAATGTCAAAAAAAAATGTCAAAAAAAAATGTCAAATAAAACTAGTTTTTTACTTATTTTAAACTTATTTTAAACTTATTTTTAACTTATTAAAAAAGGAGGAGATTTATTATGAGTTCTAATAAACCTTCGTTTGAATCGGAAAATAATGAAACGGATTTTTCCGAAAAATTAATTTCACAAGATGAAAATATTTGGGATATTCCTACGTCATACAGCAGTGGAATGCGTGTTCCCGGAAGACTTTTTTTATCAAAAGATTTGTTGCGCGATTTGGACGCTGAAACAATAAAACAGGTCGTAAATGTGGCAAAGCTTCCCGGAGTTCAAAAATATTCAATGGCGATGCCTGACGTACATTTGGGCTACGGATTTGTAATAGGCGGCGTTGCCGCGTTTGACCCTGAAGACGGGGGGGTAATAAGCCCGGGCGGTGTGGGATTTGACATAAATTGCGGTGTGAGGCTTATGAAAACATCGCTTACAAAAGCTGACGTTGATCCCGTTTTGCCGAAACTTGTTGATATGCTCTTTAAAAAAATACCGACAGGTGTCGGCTCAAAAAGCCAATTCAAAGTTAACGACGAAGAATTAACAAACGCATTTTTAAACGGTTCAAAATGGGCAATAGAAGCCGGTTTCGGTGTTCCGGAAGATTCCATATTTTGTGAAGCGGCCGGTGCAATGCAAGGCGGAGATCCGTCTAAAGTCAGCATAAAATCAAGGAGGCGCGGAAGACCTCAGTTCGGTACACTCGGAAGCGGAAACCATTTCGTTGAAATCCAATACATAGATAAAATTTATGACGAAAAAGCGGCAGAAGCATATGGAATTTATGAAGGTCAGGTTTGTACTATGATCCATTGCGGGTCGCGCGGTGCGGGACATCAAATTTGTACCGACTATCTTCAGGTAATGAATAAAGCCGTTAAAAAATATAAAATCAGTATCGATGATATGCAATTAGCGTGTGCTCCTGCAAATTCGGAAGAAGCTCAAGATTATTACAAATCTATGATTTGCGGTGCAAATTACGCTTGGGCAAACCGTCAAGTTATAATGCATTGGACGAGAGAAGTATTAATTGACGCATTTAAAAGAGATTTCGACAGCTTGGGACTCGATTTGTTATACGATGTAGCTCACAATGTGGCCAAACTCGAAAAACATGAAATCGACGGCTCAAAGAAAGAAGTCTACGTTCACAGAAAAGGCGCAACAAGAGCATTTCCTGCAGGACATTTCGAAATTCCGTTCAAATACAGAGATATAGGCCAACCCGTTTTAATTCCGGGAAGCATGGGCACACCTTCTTATATTTTAATAGGAGGTCCGAAATCGATGGAATTGTCGTTTGGAAGCGCATGCCACGGTGCCGGAAGAGTTTTAGGACGCGGAAAAGCAATAAAAACTTTAGACGGAAAGAGTATAAAAGAAGGACTTGCAGACAAAGGCATAATTGTAAAAGCCGAAAGAGATCAAATTATTGCTGAAGAAGCACCCGAAGTTTACAAACCGAGCAATGAAGTAGTAGACGTTGTAGACAAAACCGGAATCGCTTTAAAAGTAGCAAGACTTATTCCTATGGGAGTTATTAAAGGATAACATAAAGATAATTAATAGATAAGTTTAAATAGCATAATAAAATACAAAAATAAATATATCTTTTTTATAATTTTTATACTAATTGGTGATTTTGAAAATGCCTAGCGGTAAAATATCAATGGAACATGGAGCGGGCGGCGAGCAAATGCAGTCTCTTATTGGAGACGTTATTCTTAGGAATTTGACTAAAACGTCTGCAGGGAAAGTCGGTTTATCAGATCTTGACGATGGAGCCAGTATAACTGTTGACAAATCAAATAAATTTTTTGAAAAGTTTAATATTTCAGACAAAATCGAACTCGTTATGACTACCGACAGCCATGTTATACATCCTATTTTTTTCCCCGGCGGTGATATAGGAAAAGTATCTGTTTGCGGTGCAATAAACGATTTAAGCGTAATGGGTGCGCGCCCGATTGCGCTTAGTTCCGCAATGATTTTACCCGAAGGATTTTCAATTTCAGATCTTGAAAAAATAGTTCAGTCCATGAATAAAATTCTTGAAGAAGTCGACGTTCCGATAATTACGGGTGACACTAAAACAATCGAAGGTTCAGCTCTTGATTCAATTATTATAAATGTTTCAGCCATAGGAATTTGTGACGAACCCGTTTGTGATTCCGGTCTTTTGCCGGGCGACAAAATAATATTTTCCGGCTTTATAGCCGACCACGGAATTTCCATTTTAACAAAACGAGAAGGTTTCGATTTTTCATCAGACCTTGAATCCGATGTTGCACCTTTGTGGAACATGATTGAACCGATTTTATCCGTAAAAACAAAAGACGGCAAAAAAGCGGTAACAGCCATGAAAGACCCGACACGAGGCGGAGTTGCCGATTCTTTAAACGAAATGGCACAAAAGAGCAATATCGGAATAAAAATTTATGAAAAATTAATCCCGATAAGAAAATCGGTTGCAACGTCATGTGAAATATTCGGACTTGACCCTCTTGAAATTGCAAACGAAGGAAAAGCCGTAATAGGCGTCCGTCCGGAATATGCAAAACAAGTTTTAGAAATATTAAAAAAGCATCCTTACGGAAAAGATGCGGCAATAGTTGGAGAAGTCTCAAACGAACATCCTAAAAAAGTAATTCTGGAATCGGAAATCGGAAGTACAAGATATGTAAATGTCCCGACAGGAGACCCGATCCCAAGAGTTTGTTAAGATTTTTAAAAATTTAATAAAATTTTTAAAAATCGTATAAAAATTCTTAAAGATTTCATAAAAGAAAAATATAAAAAAGAAAAAAGTAAAAACGAAAAAATAATAAAAAATAATAAAAATAATTTATTATTTAATTATTAATTAATTTATTCGTATTTTTTTACTTCATTCATAATTCTATCTTTAGACGTTACACCTTGGAAACGTGCAACTTCGTCTCCTTCAACTTCAATTACTATTGTGGGCACGGCTTGAATTCCGTATTGTTGCGTCATTTCTCTTGACTCGTCTATGTCAACGAGTACCACTTCTACTCTGTCGGAATATTCTTTTTCAATTTCGTCCATAATAGGTTTTTGCATTCTGCAAGGACCGCACCAAGTTGCTGAAAAATCAATTACTCTAATTTTTTCCATATAATCGCCTCACTTATCGATGTATTAAATATTAAATATTAAAAATTTATACAACATGCTTTAAGTGATATTTTCATATATTAATTTTTCTAATTATTTTTTAATTATATTGCTTCCGAAATACATACATTCGTTCATGGGAATTTTTTCAATTCCTTTTTGTTCCGGTTCCAATTGAACACCGACTCCTCTTACTACCGCAAAAGGTGTGCATTCGTCAGCTTCCCCCATTATAATTTCGGCAGCAGTTGCAATGTTGTCGGCAACGGCGATTCTTGTAATCGTAAGCTCTCTTGAGTATACGTCTTTTTTTCCTCTCATGTCTAAAACGGCTTTAAAACCTGCCGCACCGAGTGCAATTCCGCTGCAACCGAGTCTAAGAGGCTGCGTTCTGCTGTCGGCAACTATTACTCCCACATTTATTCCAAACTTATTTTTTATTTTTTTGACAAAGTTTTGTGCCCATAAATCCGGATCTTCCGGGTACAAAACAACACATCCGGAAGGTGCATTCGAATTGTCGATTCCTGCATTCGGACATAAAATTCCGTTTTTTAAAGTTAAAAGTGCACCGTAAACGCATCCGAAAATTTCATCAGCTTCTTGAATAATTAATTCAGCTTCCCTTGCATCAATTCCGCAAGATTTTTCAAATTTTTTTGCCTCATTTCCCGGAATTACTTCCGACAAGTCTACAATTCTTCCCTGAGACGTTGCCAAAGCCGATTCCGCAACAACGATTACATCACCTTCATTTAAACTAAAACTTTCATTATTTAAAGACTTGAAAAATATATCCTCAATCGAATCGTTCGGATATATTAATGATGTTTTTATTCCGTAAATACAAATTTTTTCCATAAAACAGCACACATTTTTTAATACAAATAATAATTTAATAAAAAAACATTATAATAAAAAAACATTATAATAAAGAATCATTATAATAAAGAAACATTATAATAAAGAAACATTATAAAAATATACTAAAACTAAATAAACATAACCCTAACAAACAGAACTCTGATAAACAAATATTATTCTTTTAAAAATTATATGGAAATTATATAGAAATTATATAGAAATTATATAGAAATTATGCGATATATTAATATATGTTTATTTTATTTTTGTACGGAGTATATTTAAGTTTTTTATTTTTTAAATTTTTAAGTTTTTTTCAGTTAATAATGTAGGGTTTTATATGGAATTAATTATAATAATAATATTTTTACTAATAGGACTTCTTTTAATAATTAAGGGAGGCGATTGGTTTGTCGACAGTTCCGTTTGGATTGCAGCTAAAACCGGAATTCCTCAAATTATAATTGGTGCAACTATAGTGAGTATAGGTACAACTCTTCCCGAATTTTTAGTAACAATTACCGCAGCGATATCAGGTGTTCAAAATCCGGAACTTGTAACGTCATACAATGAAATTGCCGTAAATAACGCAATCGGTTCTATGATTTGTAATATCGGTCTTATTTTGGGAATTGTTTATTCATTTGCAACTATTGAAACAAAAGGAAGATCTTTTACGGAAAAAGCCGTATTTCTTTTAGCAATAAGTGCAATTTTAATTGTATTTACATTAACCGGTGACGGAATTTCATTATTGGAAGGTGCAATTTTATTTTTATTGTTCATTGTATTTATTGCACTTAACATAATTGATGCCAAAAAACAAATAAAAGAAGACACGAAAAAAGACACAAAAGTAGACACAAAAAAAGACACAAAATTAGAAACGAAATCTGAAAACGGCAATGGAAATCAAGATTCTGAGAATGAATCTTCCGTAAAAATGATAGCATTGTTTTTCATAGGAGCCGCAGCAATTGCACTCGGCGCCAACTTTTTAGTAGAAAGTGCCGTTGATTTGGCCGGATTGCTTGGAATTCCCGCACAAATAATCGGAGTTACCGTTGTTGCTGTCGGAACGAGTCTTCCGGAATTGGTAACCGGAATTACGTCGCTTAAAAAAGGAAACGCTCATTTAAGCGTTGGAAATGTGATTGGTGCAAACGTAATTAACGCTACATTGTTACTCGGTTCGGCCGCATTAATTACAAGAAGCGGAATGCCGATAGACCCGATTACAAAATCACTTACTATATGGGCTATGCTGCTTGTAACCGTTATAATTTTAGTTCCGTCGTTAATTAATAAAAAAACGGCAAAGTGGCAAGGAATACTCTCAATACTTGTATATTTTTCATTCATCGCAATAAACGTATACATCGTTTTAAATGCAGTTTGAACCGGTTCTAATTTGTTTACAGGTTTGAATTTATTCGAACCGTTTTAATTAGTTTTTACCGGTTTGAATTATTTTGAATTGAATTTTACTTCGTAAAATTCAATTCAAATTTATTTTGTTATCGAGTTTTACTCCGATCGTTTCTGAAACTTCAAGTGAAAACATAATTCCTTGTGCATCGGATTTGCACCCGTGATTTTCATTTATTGCTTCCATAAGCGTATTTCTTTGCTCTTTGGTACAAACAATTAGCAGTATTTCTTTTTCAGGATGAATCTTTATTCCGAAAAACGAATCTTTACTGCCCGAGGCGGAACTTCTTCCGTGAAGAATTGTACCGCCCGTTGCACCTGCTTTTCTCGCGTCATCCATTGCTTCTTGGACATAACCCGCATTGCAAATGTATACAATTAATTCCTTTTTTATTTTTCCTTCGTTCGTTTCTACTTCCACTTCTTTTTCCTCTTTCCCTTCTTTCTTTTCTTCTTTTTCTCCCTCTTCTTTTTCATTTTTCTCTTTTTCTTCCTCTTCTTTTTCATTTTTCTCTTTTTCTTCCTCTTCTTTTTCCTTTTCCCCATCTTTTTTATCATTCGTTTCGATTTTTGTTTCTTCCATATTTATTTCTCCTTTTTGCATTTGTTCGATATCTTTTACAATTTTTTCATATGACATTTTATTTATTGCCGAGAGTTTTATTGTAAGAGCCATTCCGGTTTTTCCTCGTTCCAAGCCCTTTTTTACATTTAATTCATTTAAAATTTCAAGTTCGTCTCTTTTATCGATTAAAGATAAAACTATGTCTTTTTTCTTGTCGTGAAGCGACAAATATTCTAAAATTTCACTTGGGGCAGTTCCTTCTCCGAGCAATATTATTTGTTCATCGATTTTATACCTTCCAACAATTTCAGAGGCTGCGTTTCCTTTGTTTCTTTCCGTAATTGCAATTAACAATCTCATTTCGAAACCTCGCTTAAATCTATGATTTCGTCTTTTTCAATTTCTTTCTTGCTTTCTTTTGTATTTTCCTTATCGATTTCTTTTATAATTTCTTTTTTGTTTTCTTTTGTATTTTTCTTGTCGATTTCTTTTATAATTTCTTCCTTGATTTCTTCATCGATTTCTATAATACTTCCTTTTTCGTATTCCGCTTCATCTTTTTTATCCTTTTTATCCATTACTTTTTTATCCATTATATCTTTTTTATCTTTAGATTCTGTCAGTTTTCTTTCCTTTTGTTTATAGATTAATCCCAAAATTTGAATACAAATAACAGGCGCCATTGAAACGCAAACTACCAAACCGTATGCGTCCATCATGGGCGTTCCGCCAAAACCGATTGAAGCTCCTATTGCAAACGGCATTAAAAATGCCGTTGTCATAGCTCCGCTTACGGCACTTCCCGCATCAAACGCAATTCCGCAGAAAATTTTCGGGGTAAAGTATGCCAATACCAATGAAATTAAATAGCCCGGAATTATGACCCATAAAATATTAATCCCGGTTAAAACTCTAATCATTGAAATAACCATTGCAATCATTACGCCTAACGATATTGCAATCAGCATCAGCTTTTTGGAAATCGAACCTGCGGTTACTTCTTCAACTTGATTGTTTACGGCAATTACGGAAGGCTCGGGCGCTGCAACCAAAAGACCTAAAATGCCTCCTCCTAAAATTAAAATCAAACTGTAGCCGTTTGCACCCAAATATTCTCCAATTAAACTTCCTATTTGAGAATAAGCGGAATTTGCGCCCGCCAAAAACAAAACCAAACCGACGTAAGTGTAAGCAAAAGCAATCAGTATTTTAAACACTTTTTTTCTGCTGTATTTAAAATCGATAATTTGGAAAAATATAAAAAATCCGATAAACGGCAAAACAGCAATCAACATATCGAATATATATTGTAAAAGAGACTCAATTAAACCCGGATAAACTGTTGTAAGAGTTACTGCTTTGGGGTCGATTTTAAAAAACAGTCCTAACAGCAAAACAGCAAATATAGGTCCGATAATCGTAATTCCTACAAGTCCGAAAGAGTCTTGCTCACTTTCTTTGAAACCCTCACCTTTGCTCATTCCGTATGCAAGACTCATTATGAAAGGAACACTTAAAGGTCCGCTTGCAAAACCTCCGCTGTCAAACGCCAACGGAACAAAAGCCGGATTTATGCGGTTTACATAAATTGCAAGCAAAAAAGCACCAAAATAGAGTGCTGTTAAAAGTTTTATGTAAGATATGTCAAATAAAATTCTAAGAAGACCGACAGTTAAAAACACACCCACTCCCAAAGCAACAACAATTATTATTAAAAAATAGGGATTTACGGTTCCTTTTAACTGTTCCGCTAAAACCCGAACGGACGGTTCTGCTATAATTATTAAAAACCCGAGCATAAAAGAAACAGAAACAAAAATAGCAACATTTCTTCTTTTCACTATATATTTTCCAATGTCTTCCGCAATTACACTCATCGACTCAAACGCACCCATTTGAAACAAAGCCAAACCAACAGCCAAAAAAACGGCACCAATTAAAAAATGGAAAATAACAGATACTTTTTGCTCAACCGGAATAAAAAGTATTGCAATTAAAATTACAACCGTAATCGGCAAAATCGATTTAACCGATTCAATCAACTTTTCGGAAAATGCGTTCAGTGTTTTTCCCCCTTTAATTAAAAAATTAATTAAAAATAACGAGAACTGTAAAATAATTATTTTACATGATTTTTTTATTTTATAATATTTTTATTTTATAACATTTTTATTTTATAAATTACTTTTCGTTTCATCATACTTTTTATATTTTTATTTCTTTTATAAATTATGAGTTCTTCTTATCTTCGTAAACATTTTCAACACAAAGAAACGATAGTTACGATTCTTGCTTGCGATTCAAAATATATTTTGGAAGGCGAGCGTTCAATTTTAAATGTGCGTTCGGAAATTGAACGTTTTATTTCAATCGATCCGTTATTTGAAGTAACCCTTGAGCCGTATATTCCTGTTCATAAATCTTTTATAAAATCCGGCTCACATTATTTTTCAAAAGAATTTCCTGCGGTATCAGCGATGATTAATGCCGGGATAGATGTTGGAACAGGTCCGATGAGTGCGGTTGCCGGTGTAATTTCGGAATATGCGATAAATTCGATGAAAAAGGCGGGTGCAAAATTTGCTGTAGTAGATAACGGCGGCGATATCGTTTTGTACAATTCCCCAAAAAGCGAAATAGATTCGTTTGTTGTTGGAATTTATGCAAATGAATCCTTATTTTCAAATTACGGCTTTTTGTTAAAACAAAGCGAATCCAATTTAAGCATTTGTACCTCGTCCGGAACTGTAGGCCACTCAATAAGTTTCGGAATAAGCGATGCCGCAATCGTTTTTTCAAGCGATGCCGCGATTTCGGACGCGGCAGCAACGGAACTTGGAAATTTACTTAGAGAACCCGGAGCGGAAAATATAAAACAGGCTTTAAATTCTATTATTAAAATCGATAGAGTAAAAGGAGCCGTTTTGATTAAAGACAATGAATTCGGAACAGTCGGACAAATTCCTGAAATCGTTTCAGTAAATATGAAACCGGATATCATTACTAAAGGATAATGTATCATGTTTTTCGTTTTTTTTAATGAAAAAACGAATCCTGGTTTTCATCGTTTTAAACAAAAAACGAATCCCGGGTTTTTCATCGTTTTAAACAAAAAACGAATCTCGGATTTTTATTGTTTTAAACAAAAAACGAATCCTGGAAAATTCTTAAATTGCGCCGCACAGGAAAGAAAAAACGGGAGCCGGGTCGTATCATAGAAAATTGAAAAAACGATGCAACCGGTTAAATTCTTAGTGTCAATGGTACGCCGCTGCCACGGCGTAATCATTGACATAAAAAAAACGAACCCGGGGAAATTCTTGAATTGGCCGCCCGAAATAAAAAAAGGACGCGTGGTTGTATCATCGAAATTGAAAAATCGCAGCAACCGTTAATCTTGAAGTCATTGATACGCCGCAACAACGGCGTAATCATTGACATTAAAAAAAACGAACCCGGGAAAATTCTTGAATTGGCCGCCGAAACAAAAAAAACGGATGCCGGGTGTATTATTGTGAAAAAAAAAGGAAAAAAATAAAAATTTAGAAAGAATAGAAGAAAATATAAAAAGAAAATATAAAAAGAAAATATAAAAAGAAAATATAAAAAGAAAATATATTTTGTTTCAAACACGGTTTGAAACAAAATCGATTGCTTTTTCTATATCTTCTTTCAAATCTTTATTTAAATCATTTGAGTTTTCGTTTAATTCTTTTGCCGTTTTAAACGATTTTAGAGCATCACTATATTTTTCGGATTTCGATTGTGCAATTCCCAAATAAAAGTACGCATTTTCGTTTTGAATGTCGGCATTTGCTGCTTTTTCCAAGTTTGATACGGCCTCTTCAAATTGTTCCGTTTGCAAATTTAATATTCCGTAATTAAAATATGCTTTCGGAGAAAAAGGGTCCAACTGAATCGCTTTTTCAAACATTTTTTTTGCATCTGAAATTTTTTCAAGTTTTGTATATACAATTCCGCAAAGGTTTGAAATTTCGTAATCGAAAGGATTTATGCTTTCAGCATCAATTAAATACTTTTCCGCATCCGTAATTTTATTTTGACGAATCAATATTTTCGCCAATTCTTCGTAAGAATTTAAATGCCTCGGTGACATTTCAATTATCTTTTTAAACGAATCAGACGCTTTCTTTAAATCTCCTTCTTTTTCATAAAGTTTTGCCAAACTGTATCGCGCGTGAGTGTTTTCAGGCTGCTCGTTTACAATTTGTTCAAAAAGTGTTGACGCTTTTTTCAAATCTTCCGGGTTTTCCGACATTGAATAAATGTTTGCCAATTTCATTTTGGCGTTTTGGAATTTCGGATCTTTTTCTAAAATCAAATTGAAATATCCAATTGCGTTTTCCGTATTTCCTAAAGCTTCTTCAACCAATCCGGAATAATAAAGAGCGGTCAAATCGTTCGGATCCAATTTCATTTCTTTTTCCAACGATTTTTTCGCATATTCAAAATCTTGAATTCTCATTGCGGAAACCGAAACATATTTATAAATTTTTAATATTTTTTCAGAAACGATATCCGACGCTCTTTTTTCCGGTTTTTTCTCAGCAATTTTTTCGCTTTCGGCAAAACTCGTTAAAAAAGAATCATTTGCAAGCTTTTTATAAAATCTGTATGATGAAAATTCATCATCTTCAATTCTTTTTTCATCTTCTCTTCTTCTTTCTTCTTCCTCTTCTTTTTTCTCTTTTTCGATTAAATCATCCAGCATTTTTTCATACATTGGCAAAACAGTTTCGGAATGATTTATGATTTCACGGTAGCTGCTTAACATAAACAGAGATTTATAAAGATAATCAAGAGCATTGAAGTGAGTCGGTTCTTTATCTATTACTTTTTGAAACAGATCTATTGACTCATTGTATTTTCCTTTTCTGTGCAAAAGCCATCCTTTAGCATAGTAGTTTTCTGCATTTTCCGGATCGTATTTCAATGCAAGGTCGATTGTTTTTAAAGCGTTTTCCGACAAATCAAGCCATTCTTCAATAACGGCTTTTTTATGATACGTTTTTGCATCTCTCGGATACCTTTTTAATATCTGTTCATAACAATTTAAAGCATCATTGACTTTTCCGACTTCCAAATATGCAAAAGCAAGACTGTTCCATGCATTTTTGTTTTTAGGGTTGGATTTTACATGCTCTTTTAATTTTTCAATATCATACGACTTATTCATGTAATACCACGATAATTTAATAAATTAATGAATTAAATATAATAATTAAATATAATAATCATAATAATTAATTTAATAATTTATAAAACTAACGTAAAAAATAAAAAAATAAAAATGAAGAAATAAAAAATAAAAAAAAACGAAAAATGAAAATAGGTGTAAGTAAAATTAACAATGAATAAAAAAGTAAAAGCTAACGTCCGGATTTGAACCGAAGTATATTCGCTCTGCAGGCGAACGCATAGCCACTCTGCCACGTTAGCACTAGTATTTTTAATTTTTGTTTTTAATTTTTGTTTTTAATTTTTGTATTTTATTTTGCTTTAAAATACTGAAGTACCACTATAAGAGTGCTTTCTAATATTTAAACTATTCGATAAAACTCTATAACACTATATAAACCCAATTTAAGACTCAAATTGAAACTCATAATTGAAATTCAAATTGAGACTCAAATTGAAACTTAAAGGTGAAACTTAAAAAAACGTTCTTGCTATAAAATAAACTAAAATCAGTAGCAAAACCGATCCTATAAATGCTGAGAAAAATACTTCTTTTCCTTTTTCCAAAACTACTTTGAAGTTTACATTTACACCGAGGGCTGCCATTGCCATTCCCAAAAATATATATGCAAGGCTTATAAGGATTTCTATAATTTCTTCTCCTAAATTTGCATATGTGCCGATTGCGCTTGCGATTATAAAACCGACCATAAACCACGGAATTACAATATTTGCTTTTTCATTCTCGGGTTTGTTTTTTGAAAGAATTATGCTAAGAATTATCGAAAGCGGTGCAAGCATTAAAACTCTTGAAAGTTTTACTATTGTTGCAATTTCTTCTGAAACTACCCCGCCCGCATTTCCTGCGGCAACCGCATGTGCAATTTCGTGAAGTGAGCCGCCTGCCAAAACTCCGTATTGAACTTCTGTAAGACCGAGTACAGGTTTTAATCCGACAATTACCAAAGTAAAAAGCGTACCTAGAATTGCAACAACGGCAACTGCTATTACTTCATCGTCTTTTGAACATTTTATCGTAGGTGCAAGCCCCAAAACGGCAGCAGCGCCGCAAATTCCGCAACCGCAACCGGAAAGTAAAGCCAATTTCTTTTCGACTTTAAACAAATTCGAAATAAAGTATATAACAGCAATTGCAAAAATAATTACAACTATGGCTAACAATAGCGTTTTTATTCCATGAGTTTGTAAAATGTACAAATTCAATCTAAACCCGAGCAAAATAATTCCAAGTCTTAAAAACTTATTTGAAATAAAACTGCTTCCGCCCGTTGCAACTTTTTTTAAGTTGCTTGAAAATTGAAGCAACATTCCTATAATAAGTGCGATTACCAAATGCCCGATTAAAGATGCACCGGGAAAAATTGAAATGTATTTTCCTAAAAGTGAAACGATCAAAAGTAATAAAAAAGACAGCCAAAATTCTTTTGTTTTTAATGTTTTTATATCTTCCAAAATATAGTCCTTCTGTTTTTAGTTTGTTTTTAATCTGTTTTTAGTTTGTTTTTTCCATAATTTTTTAGAAAAAAACATATATCAAATCTTCTATTTATATTTTTATGTTGACTCTTGGAATTGTAAATACTTATGATAAAATTAAAATTTTGGATGCCCACTATCGTGCAATAGCCCGTGCCGCTCCGATTTGTTACGCCTACGGTTTTTCGTTAGCTCATTTTGATTTTCCGTTCGATATGCAAAAAGAGGAACTTGTAGACTTTGTTTGTGAGCAGACTACTATTGGTGAGTCCGGGAAATATTTAAGGCTTTTAAATGAAGAAAGTCATTTTTATGTATCCGAAGTTCCAAAAAAAGGATTTCCTGCACATTTCGGATCAATTGTCGTTACTACTTCAAAGCCTGAAAAACAAAAATTATTAACGCCGATAGACGTTGTTTACGGAAATATGAGAAAAAAATCGTATATGTTTTTAGTGGGACTTGGAAGAAAAGGATTACCGAAAGACTTTTTTTCAAGAGCGGAATACCACTTGGATATCACAACAAAAGGAATTTCACTTGAAACGTGTACAGCAATCGGTGCAATCCCTACATTTATAACCGGACTTAAATATTCATTAGAACAAAAAAATGATTAAAAAATTACATTTTTTAATCATTTCTTTAATATTTCAATCGTTTTTATTTCTTT